>JBILMC010000046.1:0-8074 GCA_044375755.1 Chitinophagaceae bacterium | reverse complement strand
AGGGTAGACTATTTATCAGGAGAAGTGGTAGATACAATTTACTTCGGCGGTGGCACGCCCAGCTTATTGTCAACAGAAGATTTAAACGATCTTCTTCAAGCTATTCGCGCATTTCATCCAATCAATGAGCTGGCAGAAATTACGTTGGAGGCAAACCCCGATGATATCAATGAAGAACAATTAAAACAGTGGAAGTTAGTAGGTATCAATCGACTCAGCATCGGTGTACAAAGTTTCAGAGAGGCAGATCTGCAATGGATGAATAGGGCGCATAATGCACAGCAATCAATAGAGGCCTTAATGCTAAGTAAACAGCATTTTGATAATATTACTATTGACCTGATTTACGGTGTGCCAGGACTTAGTACAGAGGAGTGGGAAAAGAATATTGAGACGGCATTGTCACTTACTATTCCGCACCTCTCCTGCTACGCACTTACAGTTGAACCTAAAACTCCCTTGGAAAAACATATTCGCACACAAAAAAAGTCAGCCGTTGATCCCGATCAACAAGCCATTCACTTTTTAAGACTGCTAGACCGATTAGAGCAAGCGGGATATAGACAGTACGAGATCTCCAATTTTGCAAAACCAGGTTTTGAAAGCAGACATAACCAATCGTATTGGCAGGGCAAGTCATATTTGGGAATCGGTCCTTCGGCTCATTCCTACAACGGCAGTAGTCGACAATGGAACGTAGCCAATAATCAACAATATATATCAGCGTTAGAAAAAGGAACAATTCCCTTTGAACTTGAAATACTCACGCCCGCGCAACAGTGTAACGAATATATCATGACAGCACTACGTACTGACCAAGGCATACAACTGGCGCAACTAGGTCAATATGAACAAGAGGTATTGCAAGCAGTGAATCCCTATTTAAAAAACGAAACGGTAATAAGTGTTGAAAATAGACTGGTATTAACCCGAGAGGGAAAATTTTTAGCCGATGGAATTGCAGCCGCACTTTTTGTGGAATAACACGGGCACAAAAAATTAAACCATTTGCTGCTCCAATAGTTTAAATCCTTCTTCGGCGTGTACCCCTTCCAATAAAATTTTGTAAACCATTTCGGCAATGGGAATCGGTGCTTTTTCTGCGTCATTGATTAAGTGAATACAACGACTCGCATGATATCCTTCGGCCACCATACTCATTTCGAGTTGGGCAGCTTTTACAGAATAACCACGTCCAATCATATTTCCAAAACGACGATTTCGGCTATGTGGAGAATAACACGTCACTAATAAATCACCCAGATAAACAGATGCAGCATAGTTGGGTGTTTTAAGATGCGTAACAGGATCCTCTCCGGTATGAACACCCACGGTAATATGCTCTTCACCAAATTGGCGAAGAAAAGATGCCATCTCATCGGCGGCATTGGCAATATAAACACTCAAAAAATTATCTCCGTAATCTAAGCCATGTGCAATACCTGCTCCTAATGCATAAATATTTTTTAAAACTGCTGCGTACTGCACGCCTAGTATATCTTGGTTGGTAATGGTATTGATATAGTCAGTTGAAAAATAAGCTGCCACTTGATTAGTAGCTTCTGCATCGATACCAGAAAAAGTGAGATAGGATAATTTTTCTTCCGCCACTTCTTCGGCATGACAAGGACCAAGCAACGTGAAATAATCATCGAGTGCTACTCCAAATTCATTTTGCAAGTAATGATTGACCAAAACGTTTTGCTCAGGAAGCAACCCTTTGATGGCAGAGAGTACTTTTTTGCCTTTCCAATCGTCGGGAGTCAGCCCTTGTAAACTAGAGGTCAAATAAGCAGAGGGAACCGCTAAAACAACTAAATCAGAATTGCGTACTACATCACGAACCTCCGTTGACAATTGCAACAAAGAAAGATCAAATCGAGCCGCAGGAAGATACTGCGGGTTATGTCTTTTTTTTTGTATTTGCCCAGCTAACGTAGCTTGGCGCACCCACCAATGAATGGGATGCTTATTATCCGTTAGTATTTTAGCCAGCGCAGTGGCCCAGCTTCCGCTTCCAATCACACCAATTTGCATGACCGCAAGGTAGCAAATTTGAATTATTGCTTCTCGAACAGCTCTTCTTTCTTGACCACCTTCACTTTAGCGCCGTCTTTGAGTGTTTTGCTGATGGCAGCATAGGGAGCAGTTACTACTTCGTCGTCCTTTTTAAGACCGGCCAGTATTTCGATATAATTAATATCCTGTACTCCTGAACGAACCACTACTTTTTTGACGGTGCCATCTTTTTGCAACACAAACACCACTTCCTCTAACTCATCTGAAGTTCCATTTGCTGTAGTTTCCTCACCGCCATTATTTGCCTTTTGCTCACTTTTCTTATCTGCTACATTCATATCACTTCCTTTCACCCGTGTATTCACTGCAGTGATAGGAACGGAAAGAACATTTGCCACCGTATTGGTACGAATATCTGCTGTTGCATTCATGCCAGGGCGGAAAGGGAAAGGTAATTTTGCAAGATCGGTATAGGATGCAGGATCTAGACGAATACGTACTTCGTAATTGGTAACATCGTTAGAAGTAGCGAGTGCAGCAGCACCTTTGGTACTGCTGGCAATTTTAGTAACCACTCCTTTAAACTTGCGATTATTATACGCATCTACTTCTACATCGGCAGAATCACCAATGCTGATTTTTACAATATCATTTTCTCCCACATCCACACGCACTTCCAGAACAGACATATCTGCAACGGTCATCATCTCTGTTCCCACATTAAAACTATTACCCGCTACGCGCTCACCTTTTTTTACTTTGAGCGAAGAAACCACACCATCCATTGGGGCCACGAGTGTGGTACGACTCAAATCTTTATTGGCACGACTCAAACTCACTTCACTTCCTTTTACACCAGCCTGTAAACCACGAAGACCCTGCTCTGCTGCATTTAAATTTGCCTGCGATGATTTATATGTAGTTTCAAACTGTTCCAACTCTGCACGAGAAATCACCTTGTCATCAAATAATTTTTTATTGCGCTCATAAGTAAGTTTTGCTTGCGTGTATGTAGCTCGTAAAGCTTCGATAGCTGCGCGGCTATTCTCAACAGAAGCAGAAGTTTGGCTTACTCGCGAAGCTGCTTCATCACGCTGTAATGCGTAGATATCGGCATAGATACGAGCCAGCAACTGTCCTTTTTTAACTGAATCGCCTTCTTGCACATTCAACTCCGTAATTTCTCCAGAAATATCCGGACTGATCTTTACTTCAACTTCTGGATAAACCTTTCCGCTAGCATTAACTGTTTCAATAATGGTACGCGTTGCTACTTTTTCTACGGTTACTTTTTCATCCTTATCCTTTCCACCCACTACTTTGCCAACCACCGAAATAACAACCAGGGCACCTACCCCGATCAATGTCCATTTTAATTTCTTATTCATTGCCATGTTATTGACTATTCTTGTTTATTGTAATTTGATACCCTGCCCTTTATAATACTCCAGCAGTTTCATTTTGAAAACAAAATCATATTTGGAATACAGCGCCTGAATTCTTGCTCGCTGTAAATTACCCTGGCTATTGATCAACTCAAATGCAGACAGTAGATTAAGGTCGTAACGCTTGCTGGCAAATGAATAGGACTTTTCTGCTGTGCTTAATGCCTTTTTATCAGCGTCATGCTTTTGCATAGCAGCCACAGCGTCAGTATATGCTTTGTAAATATCCTGTTTCAATTGACGCTCGCCTTGCTCTAATTGTAATTCCAATTGTTGCACTTGTAGTTTTGAACGATCCAAATTGGAACGCGCAGAACGGCTGTTAAATAAAGGAACATTCAAACCCACTCCCACACTCTGGCCAAAGTTGGCACTGATTTGTTTTCCAATGGCATCTGGACGAAAATAACCAAGCACTGTAGTACCCGGCTTATAACTAGGTACTTCAACAGGTAAATACACGCCAGCCGCATTTACTCTGGCGCCGGTTGGATTATACCCTGTCAATACTTGATTATAAATTTCTTTTTTAAAACGAATTGCGTTGGAAGACAAACTACCAAAGGCTGTTACACTGGGATATAATCGACCACGTGCCGCAAGCACTGATTTTTGTGCTGCTTCAATACGCAATTTGTTTACTTTCTGTTGTGGTAATAATTGAAGGGCTGTTAAATAAACAGTTTCGGGTTGTAAATCAGCCAGCGATTCCACCGGAATAATATCAACCGGAGGAGCTGCAATATCAAAGTCGGCAGCTGCATCCAAGTTGAGCAGTGCTTTTAGTTGCAACAACAATTGTTGAGCAGAGGTTGTTGCTGTAATTAGTGAAGCACTGTCACGCGCCAATTGTGCCTCTAGTTCTGCCGCATTTAATTCGGGTAAAATACCAGCATCTACACGCTTGCGAGTATCACGCAACTGCGCACGCACTTGCTCAACTTGTACTTGCGCCACCTTCACTTGCTCGCGAGCTAGTAAGGTTTGGAGATAAGAGACTGCCACATTAAGTGAAATATCATCCATTACCTTGCGTGTTTGCGCTTTGTCGGCCTCCCAAGAAAGACGAGAGGATTCTTTGTTATTTTTTAATGCAAACCAGTTGAATAAACTAACACCAGACTGCATTTGCATTCCAAGGTTGAAAAAGTTATTGTCTTCAAGTACACCCGTGGTGGGGTTTTCAGAACGACCTAATCGAAAACCACTGTTACCCCCCACCGTAAGCGAAGGAAGTTGGCTGGCTTTGCTTTGTTTGAAATTCAACTCGGAGAATCGAGCCTGCAAATCGGTTTGACGCACCGAAATATTATTCTGAATGGCATAATCTACACATTGACGGAGGTCCCATTTGTTTTGAGCACCAGCCAATCCTGAAATAGTTAATGCCAGAAGAAAAAGAAGGTTCCTTTTCATAGGCTGCAAAGGTAATGTGAATCGCCAGCGAGGGGAATGATTTTTTACGAGCGGTCTTAGGAGGTTGGCAGAGGCAGAAGTATAGTACTAATCAGAATTCAACTAAACATTTTCCTTTTACCATAAAAGATCCAGTAAATAAGTAGAAAAATGAAAAGCAAACCCGTTCCTGTCCAGGCCGCTACCGGATCTTTTAAGAAAACACCCGTGGCAATTGCGATATAAGCTAAAATGAAAAAGACCGCTACAACCGGGGTGATGGAACTATATTCACGATCTGAGTTCAATGAAGACTTAAGTTTTTCGCGTCTTCGCAAAATAAATATAGCAGTGGCAGACGTGGCCATTCCAATACTATCTAAGAACATACTAAAATTGAGAATTGGGTCAATCCCCTTTCCTAAAAAACTCACAAGGATAGTAGTGAGTGCAAAAACAGAAAGGCTATTCGTAATGGCTCCTGTTTTTTCGTTTCTGTAGCCAAATAGCTTTGGGAAAACTCCATCCTTACTCATTGCGTACATCACACGCGGGTTACTAAGTAATATCACGTTGACATATGCCATTACAGATAAAAACATGAGTCCATCAAAAACCTTAGCGCCTGCTTTCCCAAACCAAGCCTCACAAAGTAAGGCCCCAATTGCAGTGGCATTCTTCATGGGTTCAAATCCAATCACTTTTGTATAGGCAATGTTAATGGAGAGATAAAGCAACGTTACTATTCCAATACCAATTAAAATACCACGTGGAATTCCACTGGGTTTTTCAGCCTCTGCTCCAAAATTGATCGTTTGCTGATAACCTCCAAAAGCAAAAGAGACTGGAATCAATGAAATCAAAAACAGTAACCAAGGGCTTTTATCCTGCAGTGTAAAAAGCGGATCACCTGTATTGTATCCATGGGGTTCAATAGTAACACCCTTAATCATACTTGCAATCAAAATCACAATCATGGAAAGCTTAGTAATCGTCAACACATTCTGAGTGCGACTACTTGTTTTAAGACCTAATAAATTGACCAGATAAAAAATTCCTACCGCAGTGATAGCAACCAGTGTATTAAATAAAGTACCACTTGGTTTACCATACAATAAATCGCTTACATAATCTGCACCAATTAAGGTTACAATGGCAAGAGAGGCCGCATTACTAATGAGTATAATTGCATTGACCGAAAAACCAATTGAAGGATGGTAACACTCAGCAAATACTTTGTAATATCCCCCCATAGCAGGTAACCGCTTTCCAATTTCTGCATAAGTCAGCGCGCCGCCCAGCGCTATTAATCCACCAGCTAGCCAAACCCCAAAAAAAATTGTCTCCGTTCCTGATGTAGCAGCAACCGATGCGGGCACACGAAAGATACCCATGCCGATTACCAGACTCACCACAATCAAGCTGATATCAAAGAGGCTAAGCTTTTTAGTTACTGACATACCGATGAATTAGTGAAGAACAAGATACGAAACTAAATTCTTCACAATAAGTTGATAACTCAATAATGCGTGTCTCGCGCAAGTACTTACTTTTGTTCCAGATACGGTTTCCGAAAGGAATCAAAAGGGAAATCCGGTGTAATACAAATGAATCCGGTGCTATCCCCGTAGCTGTGAATCCTGCCCTGAGGCAACGTTAAAGAAAAAGCCACTGTACAACCGGGAAGGCCTTTAACGAGGATGAGCCAGAAGACCTGCCGCATCTTAATTTTTTTTTCAGCTTTCGGGTGAAAGGCTTGAAGATCGAAAGGTGTAAGGGCACCTTTTAATTTTCTACTTTAACTACGGAAGCAGTCACACAAAATTTTGCATAATGCAAAAACAACTTTTCGTGTTGACTGCTCTGTTCATGAGCAGCGCACTCTGTGCCCAGCAGGACACCAGTTTTTTAAAAGAAGTCATTGTAACGGCTAACAAGTATGAAAAAAAACAATCGGAGACCGCAAAAGTGGTTTCTGTAATTAATCGAGAACAGCTTCGTCAAAGTGGCGGTCGCTCTATTGGAGAATTACTCAACCAAGTAGCAGGAGTTACGGTACCGGGCGCCAATAACAATTTAGGAAGCAATCAGACTATCAGCATTCGTGGCGCTTCTGCAGGTAATGTTTTAATTCTTTTAGATGGGGTACCCGTGAATGATCCGTCGGTAATTAGCAATTATTTCGACATCAACCTCCTCAGTATTGATCAAATTGAACGCATTGAAATCTTAAAAGGAGGACACTACACGCTATATGGATCAGATGCAGTGGCCGGCGTAGTTAATATTATATCCAAAAAAGTTTCTGGGCAGTCCAACAAACCTTCCGCCAATGCATCACTATCCGGAGGTAGTTTCAATACAAATCGTGGGAGTATAGGAATAAATGGGCGATATAATAAACTGAGCTATCTGACACAGTTTTCAGCCATTCGGGCTCGGGGATTTTCAGCTGCTGCAGATACGTTGGGTACTCGTGATTTTGATAAAGACAACTACGAACAAAATACCGCTCGCGTACAAGTAGGTTATAAAACAAGTGCAAACTCAACTTTGAGTGCAGGTGTATTGTATAGTCGTTATAAAACTGATTTAGATGCGGCAGCTTTTGAAGATGAAAAAGACTTTGTCGCCACTAACACCAACCGCCAGCTCAATGTCAATTGGAAAAAAAATACAGCAACTGGTACGCTCAACCTACTCTATCAATATAACTGGGTTAAAAGAAATTACTTAGACGACTCTTCGTTTGTAAGTAACATCTTTGCTACTTTTTCAAAAAGTAATTATGTCGGCCGTACACATTTTGCTGAGATAAATGTGAGCAAGATCATTTCAAATTGGGAATTATTAGCAGGAATTGACTTTCGCCACAACAGTACGACTCAAGATTACTCTTCCACTGGTGCCTGGGGTCCCTATACCAGTCCTACATTAAATGCATGGATGGCTCAACTTAGTGGATTTGGATCGGCTGTCTATAAAAAAAATGACCTCACCCTTGAATTAGGTGGACGCATCAACAAGCATAATGAATATGGCAATAATGCGACATTCACCATCAATCCTGCTTATCGTTTATCCAACGAGGTGCGTGCATTTGCAAATGTCTACTCCGCATTCAAAACCCCTACACTTTATCAACTATTCGATCCTTATTCCGGCAATGATTCATTAACACCGGAAAAAGGATTAATTCAAGAAGTGGGATTAGA
>JBILMC010000103.1:0-4916 GCA_044375755.1 Chitinophagaceae bacterium | reverse complement strand
AGGGAGCTAACTGAAAAAGTGACCTGGCCAACTTGGTTGCAATTACAGCAGTCAACGATGATTGTACTTGCTGCCACATTGGTTATAACTTTTATCGTGTTGCTAATGGATTTTGCAACGGGTAACGGATTACGTTTCATTTACAAACAACTTTTCTAATGGAAGCAGTTACAACAACCAATACGGTGACTCCTCAGGCAGATACCAAGTGGTACGTGCTACGAGTGATCAGCGGGAAGGAAAAAAAGGTTAAGGAATATCTGGATAAAGAAATCAGTCGCGGTGGCTGGAGCGAGCAAGTGAAACAGGTTTTTTTGCCTGTTGAAAAAGTATATAAGGTTGCCTCTGGAAAAAAAGTGATGCGCGAAAGAAATTACTATCCAGGTTATGTGATGATTGAAATTCTTGATGGAAAACTCAGTGATGATTTAAGAGATGTAATCAAGAATACTACTAACGTTATTCATTTTCTAGGAAAGGAAAATCCAATCGCACTTCGTAAAGCAGAAGTGAATAAGATGCTAGGTAAGATGGATGAGATGAGTGAGGTTGGAGGTATCAGTATGATGGAACCTTACATCGTTGGTGAAACCATTAAAATTATTGAAGGTCCTTTCAATGACTTCAACGGTATCATCGAAGAAGTGAACGATGAAAAGAAGAAACTCAAGGTTACTGTAAAGATATTTGGTCGTTCTACCCCTGTAGAATTGAGTTATATGCAGGTGGAAAAACTTAGCTAAAACTTCAAGAATTTAAAAGCCCCCTAATTAGGGGCTTTTTTGTGTCCTGATAATCAGCAAGGTAGGAGGAGGTAAAAAAAGGGAAAGAAATCATTGAAAATCAAGGGTAGCTCCCTAACTTTGCCGCCCCAATTAGTTCTTTTTTCGAGGATTTTGGGAGTATCACTTAGTGGTACGCTTGAACCAATAAATTGTAAGACATGGCAAAGGAAGTATCCGGCTTTGTAAAGCTGCAGTGCAAGGGTGGCCAGGCCAACCCCGCACCTCCAATTGGACCTGCATTAGGTTCCAAGGGGATCAACATTATGGAGTTCTGCAAACAGTTCAACGCTAGAACGCAGGACAAACAAGGGAAAGTTCTCCCCGTATTAATCACCGTTTATTCAGACAAGAGTTTTGATTTTGTCATCAAAACACCTCCTGCTGCCATTCAATTAATGGAAGCAGCAAAGATTCAGAAGGGTTCAAAAGAAAGCAACCGTTCAAAGGTTGGTAAAGTAACCTGGGATCAGATCAAGGTGATTGCTGAAGACAAAATGCCTGATTTGAATTGTTTCACTGTTGAAAGCGCTATGAAAATGGTTGCCGGAACAGCAAGAAGCATGGGCTTGAATGTAGACGGAAAAGCTCCCTGGGAAAATTAATTGTCAATTAAAAGAACTGAATCATGGCATTCGTAAGTAAGAAAAGAAAAGTGGCCAACACAAAAGTTGATGCCAATAAATCATACTCTTTAAAAGAGGCGTCTGCATTGGTTAAAACAATAACCACTTGCAAGTTTGATGCTTCTGTTGATTTACATATCCGTTTAGGAGTTGATCCAAAGAAAGCTGACCAAGCAATCCGCGGAACTGTAACGCTTCCTCACGGTACTGGTAAAACAAAGAAGGTTCTTGTGCTTTGCACACCTGATAAAGAAGCAGAAGCAAAAGCAGCTGGTGCTGATTTTGTAGGATTAGATGAGTATGTTACTAAAATTGAAGGCGGTTGGGTTGATGTCGATGTAATCGTTGCTACACCCAGCGTAATGCCTAAGATTGGTAAACTCGGAAAGGTGTTGGGTCCTCGTAACCTGATGCCCAATCCTAAAACAGGTACAGTTACTAATGATGTTGCTGCTGCTGTTAACGATGTAAAAGGCGGTAAGATCGCTTTCAAAGTTGATAAAGTAGGAATCGTTCACGCATCAATTGGTCGTGTGAGCTTTACTCCCGAGAAAATTGCAGAAAACAGCCAGGAGTTGTTGAATGCGATTATGAAAGCAAAGCCTTCTTCTTCAAAAGGAACCTACTTGAAAGGAATCAGTATGGCTTCTACCATGAGCCCTGGTATCGCTATTGACACCAAAGCTTTCATCAACTGATTCTATTAAACTAATCTACCAAGTCAAATCTCAATAAAATGACTAAAGAGCAAAAAAACGAAGTGATCGAAGTGCTGAAGGGAAAATTCTCTCAGTACAATAACTTCTATGTAACCGATACTGAATCATTAACTGTAGAGCAGGTTGGCAAACTTCGTCGTGCTTGTTTCAATAAACAAGTAGAGATGAAAGTGGCTAAAAACACGTTGATTAAAAAAGCGCTTGAATCTTTGGATAATGAGAAATATGCAGGAATGTATGATTCATTACACAAAGTGACTGCACTTCTTTTTTCAGAAAATCCAAAAGAGCCAGCTCTAATCATCTCTTCTTTCCGTAAAGAAAGCAATGGAGACAAGCCTGTTTTAAAAGCAGCTTTCATCAATGGAGATGTGTACAGTGGCGATAACCAATTGGTGGCCTTAACAAAGATCAAGACGAAGAACGAATTGATTGGCGAGGTGATTGGATTGTTGCAATCTCCTGCAAAGCGTGTATTGGCTGGTTTATTACAGCATCACGAAAAGCAGGCTGCAGCTTCTGCTGAGTAAATCTGATTATCGTAAGAGTACGAATAATAAAGCCCAGGCCTGAGGGTTTTCCGAAAGGAATGAATTAAGGCAAATTTTTTTAAAACCGCCGTTGGAGCTACAAAGCAGTGAAAACGGTAAAAATTAAAATCAAATGGCTGATGTAAAAGCACTCGCGGAAAGTCTAGTGGCTTTGACCGTGAAAGAAGTTCAGGAACTCGCTGATGTTCTGAAAAATGAGTACGGAATTGAACCCGCTGCTGCTGCAGTAGTTGTTGCAGGTGGTGGAGAAGGTGGTGGCGCTGCTGCTGCTGAAGAAAAAACTGCATTCAATGTAATATTGAAGAGCGGTGGAGCTTCTAAGCTCAATGTTGTAAAAGTGGTGAAAGATCTTACTGGTCTTGGACTGAAAGAAGCGAAGGACATGGTAGACGGAGCACCTAAGACTGTAAAAGAAAACGTTTCTAAGGCTGAAGCAGAAGAAATTGCTGCTAAGTTGAAAGAAGCGGGTGCTGAAGTAGAGATCGCCTAATTGCTCAATTACATTTCAAAGCCTGTCCCCCAAAGGGGCAGGCTTTTTTATTTTACACGACTGCTATCAATGTTAAACACCAGATAGGGGATTAGTTTTTTTAGTCTGTCTCTATCAAGTCCCCAAATTTCTTCCAGGTCCTTTACCTCCTCAAATGATCCGTGTGCTTCTCGGAATTTGATTAGTTGTCGAGCTAGTTTCCATTGTATGTAAGGATGTTTGCGTAGCTCTTCCTCTGATGCAGAATTGATATCAATTTTTTTAATATTGTTGCCGCTCAGTCGTAGTAAAGGGGCGATTTCGCTGAATACAGAGTCGGATAGCCCATAGACTTCCCTCAGTTGATCTACTTCGTAGAAACCACCCAGTTTGTCTCTATACTTTATGATTCTTACCGATAAAACGGGGCCAATCCCTGGCATCTTTTCGAGCGCGGCTGAATTAGCATTTTCTAATGAGATCACCAGCGTAGGTGTGCGATTCGGCTTTGTCTCCGTCCTAAATTTAACCCAGTTGCCAGGGTTTTTTCGAGTGGAATCAATGGAAAGGCTTTTTGAATTAGCCTCATAATTGTATCCATAGTGTTTTGAAAATTTAGTAGAAGTATTTCTTTTAACATAATGATTATCAGTATTTAAAGTGAGCGTATCTAGTTTGTATTCTAATTGACCGGGTTGCCCGCTTCTGTCTTGGAAATAGATATACAAGCAATAGGCCAGGGTAAGGGATGTAAGCAAGGCAATCCCAATTCTGTACCTGATTCCTTGGTTCCCCATTAGGGCGGATACGACCTTTTTTGTGGCTTTGCGCATTTCATTAATATCTGGTGTGGGGGTCCAGACCGCAAGAGCAATTTTTGGCCGGATTTTTGTGGTAACAAATTTTGGCCGTACGCATGTAATACTTACCTTTGCAATCCTTTATTTTGGCCAAATATATTTTCGACATTTCAGATCATGCGTAAGTGATTCATTCACAGCGAATTCTGTAAAAATATTTACAGAGCCCGCAACATGATTTGTCTGTCTTAAAGACTTAAAAACCGGTATAGCGTATGTCATTGACAAAAAACAATGCAAGAATTGATTTTGGTAAGATCAAACACCTTGCAGAAGCTCCGGATCTGTTAGAAGTCCAGATTCAATCCTTTAAAGAATTTTTCCAACTCGAAACCACTCCTGACAAACGTAACGTCGAAGGGTTGTTCCGTGTGTTTAAAGACAATTTTCCTATCACGGATACTCGTAACATATTCGTACTCGAGTTTCTGGATTATTTCATTGACCCTCCTCGTTATACGATCGAAGAATGTATGGAGCGTGGACTAACCTACGCGTTGCCTCTTAAAGCAAAATTGCGTTTGAGTTGTAACGATGAGGAGCACGTCGACTTCCAAACAATTGTGCAAGACGTTTTCTTGGGAAATATCCCATACATGACTCCACGAGGAACCTTCGTGATTAACGGAGCAGAGCGTGTAGTAGTATCACAATTGCACCGTTCACCTGGTGTGTTCTTTGGACAGTCTGTTCACCCCAATGGAACAAAAATTTATTCTGCTCGTGTAATCCCATTCAAGGGCGCATGGATGGAATTTGCTACCGACATCAACAACGTGATGTACGCGTATATCGATCGTAAGAAGAAGTTTCCGGTTACAACACTTCTTCGTTCTATCGGTTACGAAACTGATAAAGACATTCTGGAATTATTCGGAATGGCGGATGAAGTAAAGGCTGATAAAAAAA
>JBILMC010000044.1:0-8331 GCA_044375755.1 Chitinophagaceae bacterium | reverse complement strand
CGCTTACGCATCAGCACCTTTCTGAAATTAATGAATCACTTAACCAAGAATCAAATGGAAACAGAATACCTATCCATTTTGTTCCCTGGAGGGGAGACTTTACAAGAGGCATTTTTATCAGCTCAACTGTTTCGATAGAATTACCATTAAAAGATGTAACGACACTTTTCCAAGAATACTATGTCTCCCACCCATTTGTTCATCTTTCGGCAGAACCCATTTTTCTAAAACAAGTAGTTGGAACCAATAAAGCGGTAGTTCAACTGGAGATGCAGGGTAATAAACTGGTAATCCATACGGCAATTGACAATCTCTTAAAAGGAGCCGCAGGACAGGCAGTACAAAATATGAACTTATTATTTGGCTGGGATGAAACTACCGGTCTTCAATTAAAAGCAAACTATTTTTGATTATGCGCCTTTTTGACGTTTATCCAATACAAGATATTACTATCCAAAAAGCACTGGGCTCAGCTGTTTGGGATGACAAGGGGCAAGAATATCTAGACCTATATGGCGGACACGCTGTGATTAGTATTGGACACACCCATCCGCATTGGGTAAATAGAATTGAGACACAGCTTCATCAGATTGCCTTCTACTCTAACTCCATTCGGATTCCTTTACAGCAAGAGTTAGCAATCAAACTTGGAAAGGTATCCGGTAAAGAAGACTATCAATTGTTTTTGTGCAACAGTGGCGCAGAAGCAAATGAAAATGCGCTCAAGCTTGCCAGTTTTCATACTGGAAGAAAGAAAGTGATTGCCTTTTCAAAAGCTTTTCATGGGCGCACTTCATTGGCTGTTGCAGTCACGAATAACAAAAATTATATAGCGCCTGTAAACGAAACTGATAATGTTATTTTTCTTCCTTTTAATGATGGACAAGCCTTGGAGGATTGTTTCAAAAAACAAGGAGATGAAATAGCAGCAGTGATCATTGAAGGCATACAAGGCGTTGGAGGAATTCACATAGCAGAAGATAGCTTTTTGCGACAAATACGTTCCTTTTGTACTAAATATGGTGCCATTTATATTGCAGACAGTGTACAATGTGGCTACGGAAGAAGCGGTCAATTTTTTAGTCATGACTTTGCAGGGGTAAATGCTGATATCTATTCGATGGCCAAGGGTATGGGAAATGGATTTCCTGTAGCAGGTATTTTGATTGCGCCACATATCCAACCCAAGCATTTTCAATTAGGAACCACCTTTGGTGGTAATCACTTGGCTTGTGCCGCTGCACTCGGGGTTTTAGAGGTGATAGAAAACGAGAATCTCATGGCCAACGCAGCCAAAATTGGAACGTACTTACAAAAAGAATTGCAATCCATTCAAACTATTGAACATGTCAGAGGTAGAGGACTGATGATTGGTTTTGATGTGCCCGCTGAATTAGGTGAACTCAAAAAAAAGCTTTTGTGGGAAGAACATATTTTTACTGGAGAAGCTAAGCCTAATGTGATTCGCCTACTCCCCTCATTAGCACTTACGCAAGCGGATGCATCTCGATTTATAAACGCCGTTAAAAAATTATCTCCTGTCTCGAATTCTTGAACTATTGTATGAAACATTTTTTATCAGTCAAAGACGCCAACAATATTGATGCACTCATTGAACAAGGGCTACTGTATAAAAAACAACCTTTTCAAGATCTATTGCTAGGAAAAAGTAAACGGATCGGGTGTCTTTTTTTGAATCCTAGTATGCGCACAAGGCTAAGCACCCAAGTAGCTGCACAGCAACTGGGAATGGAGACAATTATATTTAATATTGGCTCAGAGGGTTGGGCACTTGAATTTGCAGAGGGCGCCATCATGAATGGCACAACGGTAGAACATGTAAAAGATGCGGCTCCAATCTTGGGACAGTACTTTGATATACTTGCTATACGCACCTTTCCGTCATTAAAAAACAGAGAAGAAGATTATCAGGAAAAAATCCTTCATCAATTTGTAAAATACGCAGGCATCCCAGTACTTAGTCTTGAGTCGGCTACCCGTCACCCACTTCAATCCCTTGCAGATCTTATAACAATTAAAGAAGAGTTATTAAATCATCCATCCAACTACGCTAATCGAAAACCTCGTATTGTTTTAACCTGGGCACCACACATTAAGCCTTTACCACAATGTGTAGCAAATAGCTTTGCTGAGTGGGTCAATGTATGGGGAAAGGCAGATTTTATAATCACACATCCAAAAGGCCTGGAGCTAGATAATCAATTTACCGAAGGTGCGACCATAGTCCATAATCAACAAGAAGCAATACATAATGCTGACTTTGTTTATGTAAAGAACTGGAGTTCGTACCAAGAGTACGGTAAATTAGTTGAGGGAAACGACTCCTGGCTATTAACTAATCAATCTCTTGCTAGTACTAATAATGCCAAGGTGATGCACTGCTTACCAGTTCGCAGAAATGTTGAACTAAGTGATAAAATTTTAGATGGCACGCAAAGCTTAGTCACCCAGCAAGCCGGTAACCGAGTTTGGGCTGCACAAGCAGTACTGAAAAATCTATTGGAGCAATAATGACTAAGCCTACTCTTTATATCATTAAAGTGGGGGGTCAGCTGATTGACAATCCAGAAAAGTTACAGGAGTTTTTGCAACTTTTTGCAACGCTTACCATCTCTAAAAAAAACTCGATTCCTTGCCATACTTTATTAGTACATGGTGGAGGAAAACTAGCTAGTCAGCTCAGTGAGAAAATGGGTATCGTTCCACAACTGAACGAAGGCCGTCGAATTACAGATGCGGAAACACTTAAGATCGTTACAATGGTGTATGCTGGCTATATAAATAAAAATATCGTAGCCAAGCTACAAGCTCTTGGCTGTAATGCAGTTGGCCTTACCGGAGCAGATGGAAACACGGTGCAAGCCCATAAACGCAATCATCCCACTATAGATTACGGTTGGGTGGGTGATATTGATCAGGTGAATACAACATTTTTAAATCAACTACTTCTTAGTGAAACAACTCCTGTGTTGGCCCCCATTACACATGACAAAAAAGGACAGCTGCTAAATACAAATGCTGACACGCTTGCACAAGAAATTGCAGTTAGTTTAAGTAATACTTTTCAAACTCGACTACTCTTTACCTTTGAAAAAGAAGGAGTACTAGAAAATTCTGAGCAGGAAGATTCTGTGTTGCAATCGATCAATCCTTCATTATATGAACAATTGAAAAAAACAGGACAGATTCATGCTGGAATGATTCCAAAATTAGATAACGCATTCAGCGCTCTACGTGCAGGAGTGCAGCAAGTAATTATTGGAAAAGCAGAAAAATTGCAAGACTTAATACAAGGCAACGCAGGAACGACTATTAGTTTATAACTATGAACAACGATTTGCTAAAACAGGAAGCTCTGGATTTATTAAAATCGCTTATCGCGATTCCCTCCTTTAGCAAAGAGGAAGAGCAAACAGCAACCCGTATAGAATATTATCTTCAGCAAAAAGGGATAAAAAATTATAGAACCGGCAACAATGTGTATGCAGTAGCTGGTGATATTGATCTCGCAAAACCAACTCTTCTACTCAACTCCCATCACGATACCGTAAAGCCCAATCCACAGTATACAAAAGATCCTTTTACGCCAATCATTGAAAACGAAAAGTTGTATGGATTAGGAGCGAACGATGCAGGTGGCCCATTGGTTGCACTAATGGCCGCTTTTTTACATTATCACTCGAACGGTATTCCAGGATGGAACCTGGTATTGGCTGCAACCGCTGAAGAAGAAATCAGTGGAAGTGGCGGTGTTGAAGCGCTATTAAAAGATCCTCTTTTCATTCAGCAGACAAAAGGTTGCTTTACAAAAGAATTTTTACATCCCCATACCTGCGCAATTGTTGGGGAACCGACCTTATTATCGATGGCAGTTGCAGAAAGAGGACTACTGGTTTTAGATGCAATAGCTACCGGAAAAGCCGGACACGCTGCACGCGAAGAAGGTGATAACGCGCTCTATCATGCACTCAATGCGATAAAGTGGTTTCAATCGTATGAATTTGAAAATAGATCTGTACTACTTGGGCCTGTTAAGATGAGTGTAACGGTAATTGAAACGGAAAATAAGGCACACAATGTAGTGCCAGCTACCTGCCGTTTTGTGGTGGATGTACGCGTAAATGAACGCTACACCTTTGAAGAGATCATCACCACAATAAAATCAGAGCTATCCTCTTCTATCACCATCCAACCCCGTAGTACGCGATTACGATCAAGTATGATCGATTTGGAGCATCCGCTGGTGAAAGCCGGATTAAAGAATAACCTTAACTACTATGGATCCCCAACTACTTCAGATAAAGCATTGATTCCTTTTCCTGCTCTCAAATTGGGGCCAGGTAATTCAGCAAGAAGTCACAGTGCAGATGAATGGATAGGAGTGGACGAAATAAAAAATGGAATTGATTGCTATTGCAAACTCATTGATCAATTAGCCTCTAAATAAGGACTTATGAAACTTTGGCAAAAAGGAAAAGAAGCAGCTGAAATTGTTACAAAATTTACAGTTGGCAAAGACCGTGAAATGGATGCCTATCTCGCAGGCTTTGATGTAATCGGCTCAATTGCACACGTAAAGATGCTCGGAAAAGTAGGTCTGCTCACTACTGAAGAATCTGCTAAACTATGTAAAGAATTAAAATCAATTTATCAGGAAATTACCAACGAAAATTTCAACTTACGTTCCGACATGGAGGATATTCACTCACAAGTAGAATGGGAGTTAACGCAACGTTTAGGTGATACCGGAAAGAAAGTTCATATGGCACGAAGCAGAAATGACCAAGTGCTTCTTGATATCCGTCTTTTTCTAAGACAGCAATTACAAGAGGTTGCGCAATCACTTCAGCCCCTATTTACTTTATTACAAGCTCAGAGCGAAAAATATAAAGCGACTTTGCTACCCGGATATACGCATTTGCAATTGGCCATGCCTTCTTCATTTGGTCTTTGGTTTGGCGCTTATGCAGAAAGCTTGGTAGACGATTGTATTCAATTGCAAGCGGCCTATACAATTGTCAATAAAAATCCACTTGGATCGGCTGCAGGATATGGGTCCTCCTTTCCAATTGACCGTACCTACACCACAGAGTTACTTGGATTTGATAACCTCAATTACAATGTAGTATATGCACAAATGGGAAGAGGGAAAACTGAAAGAGTTGTTGCACAAGCGCTATCTGGCATTGCTGAAACGCTATCTCGCTTCAGTATGGACGTTTGCTTATACATGAACCAACAATTCGGCTTTATTAGTTTTCCAGATGAACTAACAACGGGAAGCAGCATCATGCCTCATAAAAAAAATCCCGATGTATTTGAATTGATTCGCTCGCACTGCAATCGTCTCAAAGCGCTTCCAAATGAAATTATGTTGATGACCACCAACCTACCCTCTGGCTATCATCGTGACCTTCAATTATTGAAAGAAAATTTATTTCCGGCTTTTCATCAACTACAAGAAATCATCTTCTTGCTTCAACAAATGATCAGCCAAATAAAAATCAGTGAAAATCTTCTACACGATAAAAAATACGAGCAGCTATTTAGTGTTGAAGCTGTAAATGCACTTGTATTAAAGGGAGTCCCTTTTAGAGATGCCTATCGTCAGGTGGGCGCTGCTATTGAAAACGGAACCTATCAAGCACCTACACAACTCAATCATACGCACGAAGGCAGTATTGGCAACTTATGCAATGTGGCCGTTGCTGCGCAAATGAATGAAATAATGCAACGCTTTCCCTTTGATAAAGTAAGGTTGGCTACTGACAAGTTACTGTCCTAGCCCGTAACGGTCTACCAGGTATAATAAGGCAGCCATATTTATAGCACCAAGCTCAAGTTCTCGTTTATTGACAGCTTCCAACACATCATTGCGGGCATGATGATAATCAAAATAACGCTGCGAGTCAGGTTGTAAACCGGCAACAGGGGTATTAAAAGTGCGATTGAGTGGCCCGATATCTGCTCCTCCACCTCCCCGACTAAATTCACTACATCCATAGTGAGCAATCAGCGATTGCCATCCCAGCACTTTTTGATATTGCGCCTCACTCATAGTAAACCCAAAACCACGTGGCGTAAATCCTCCTGCATCACTTTCCAAGGCAAAAATGTGCTTCTCTTTTTTTTGCTTTGCCTCTTCTGCATATTTAGTACCTCCCCTCAGCCCATTCTCTTCATTGGCAAATAATACAAATCGTATCGTATGACGCGGACGAAATCCGATTGCTTTAAAGGCTCTTAAGATCTCAAGCGTCTGTACACAACCTGCCCCATCATCATGTGCTCCTTCACAGTTATCCCAGCTATCCAAATGTCCACCTACCGTAATAATTTCATCGGGAAATTCAGTGCCAGTCAGTTCTCCAATTACATTATGACCAATTGTGTCAGGTAAAAAATATCCATTTGTTTTGATCTGCACCTGAACTGATTGCTGCGTAAGCCATGCACTTAATTGATCCGCATCTTTTAATCCTATAGCAACCGCGGGAATTTTATTATACAGGCTGTCATAACGTGTTGCTCCTGTATGTGGATGATTATTTGTACCATGACTCATGCTGCGTACAATTGTTGCAACTGCTCCATATTTAGCAGCTTGAGAAGGGCCTTGCCCTCTAAATTTACTGGCATCACCATAAGCTTGAAACGTACGCACGAAAGTGGGATTGAAGGGATAATTATAAAAAACAATTTTACCCTTAACTAATTCCTTTTTTAATTCAAGATCTTCAAATGATTTCACCTCCACTACCGATGCACGTAACGAAGTTGAACCTGTTCCAATTGAGTTTCCTAATGCTATAACATCCAGCTGCATTCCTTTTTTATCATTAGAAGCAAAAAAAGCCGTAGCCTTGTCTATGCCACCCCTAACCCAATGTGGGACCATACATTCTTGTCCCCAAACTTTATCAGCACCCGCTTTTTTCATTTCACTCAAACCCCACTGCTCGGCCTTAACCATACCTGATGACCCTGCCAAGCGTGGCCCAATTTGCTTAGTGAGGTAGGTCAACTGCTCATAGGCCCTTGAGTGAAGTAAAATCTCATCAGCCAGATTCTTAATAAACACAGAGTCAGTAGATTGAGCCGACGCATGCTGACTCACAAACACCACTAGCAATAGGGCAATACGAATGAACGAAAGCATAAATTGGTTGTTTAGTGATCCTGAAGTTAATGATTCCCAGTCATGAAATCACCTCTCATAAATAGCCTACCTTTACAGACTCAACCAGCGTAATACTATGAAGATCGGTATCGTATGTTATCCCACCTTTGGAGGCTCTGGGGTATTAGCAACTGAACTAGGCAAAGCGCTGGCGCAAAAAAACCACGAAGTTCATTTTGTAACCTATCAGCAACCCGTAAGACTAGAAAGATTTGTTCCGAATATCTTTTATCATGAGGTACAGGTGCCTACCTATCCGTTATTCGATTTTCCACCCTACGAAACAGCGCTAGCCAGCACACTTGTAGATGTTATCAAAAATCATGGTCTGGACTTATTGCATGTACACTATGCCATTCCGCATGCATCAGCCGCCTATTTAGCAAAACAAATTTTAGCTAAAGAAGGAATACAGATCCCCTTTATCACAACACTACATGGAACCGATATCACACTTGTAGGACGCGACAAAACCTATGCTCCTGTTGTCACCTTTTCAATAAACGAAAGTGACGCGATTACTGCGGTATCGCACAACTTACGCGAGGAAACGTATCGTCACTTCAAAATTGAAAAAGAGATAGAAGTGATCATGAATTTTGTAGATGTTGCCCGTTTCAATCGCAAACCAATCGATGCATTTAGAAAAGCAATTGCCCCGGCGGGTGAACGCATTTTATTACATGCATCCAATTTTAGAAAAATAAAGCGTATTCCTGATGTAGTTAAAATATTTGCCGCGGTGCATAGTAAAATTCCTAGTAAACTATTGTTTGTTGGTGACGGACCTGAGCGAAGTACTGCAGAAGATTTAAGCCGTGAATTAGGGGTAAGCGAAGATGTACTTTTTGTAGGAAAGCAAGAGCAAATGGAGGATATACTTGCTATTGCAGATATATTTCTTCTAACTTCCGAATATGAAAGCTTTGGATTAGCTGCACTTGAAGCAATGGCTGCTAGAGTACCTGTAATATCCACAGATGCCGGCGGATTAGGAGAAATAAATATTCATGGAGAAACGGGCATGCTTAGCAAAGTAGGAGATACAGATTCGATGAGTAAACAAGTTCTTTCGTTATTACAAGACGAACAAACCCTGCAAACATTTAGAAATAATGCATATAAACAAG
>JBILMC010000059.1:0-7239 GCA_044375755.1 Chitinophagaceae bacterium | reverse complement strand
CGCAGACAATGTGGGGTTGTTAGAGAAAGAAGTTCATTCCATGGTAGTTGCTAATGCAGTGGGTATTCCTGTGGTAGCTTTTGCACAAGGACTTGTGGGTCTTATTGGTTATTGGCTCATTGGCGTACAGGAACCTTTCTTTTGGTTTGGTGTAACCTGTATTGCAGGAATGCTTCCAGTAATTGGAGCCGCACTCGCTTATATTCCACTCATCATCATATTTCTCGCTAATGGTCAAATTGCGCAGGGTATCGCCATGTTTGTATTTGGTTTTGGCGTGATTGGAACAGTCGATAATGTGTTGCGGTTTACGTTGCTTCGAAAAATTGGAGACGTGCATCCACTTGTCACTGTATTTGGTGTTATTGCCGGGCTAAGCCTTTTTGGCTTTATCGGTCTAATTTTTGGTCCATTGTTAATTTCTCTATTACTATTGCTGATTCGTATATATCGCTCTGAATATGTGGGCAAACATTGACTGACTCCATGAATCGTTTTCCAATTTCCGACTGGACTAATCTCTTATCAAAATTGAGCTGGCGTCGGTTTATCAACGCTTGTAAAGTACTCTCCAGTTACTACTACAGTAAGTGGACGGGTAAAGCGGTTCAATGGGGTCTTCCTATTTCTATTTCATTTGAACCAACTACTTCTTGTAACCTGCGTTGTCCGGAATGCCCAAGCGGATTACGTTCTTTTACAAGACCTACGGGGATGTTACAAGATGATTTTTTTCGCACTACTATCGATCAACTGCATCGTGAACTCTTTTATTTGGTTTTTTATTTTCAGGGCGAACCCTATCTCAATCCTGATTTTTTAAAAATGGTTCGTTATGCGGCAGCAAAAAAAATTTATACTGCTACATCTACAAATGGACATTATCTAACCGAAGACAATGCTCGTCGCACCATTGAGAGCGGATTGGACCGGTTGATTATTTCTGTTGATGGAACTACGCAAGAAGTATATGAACAATATCGGGTAGGAGGGAATTTGCAAAAAGTATTGGAGGGAACTCGAAGAGTGGTGGCTTGGAAAAAGAAATTGAAATCGCGTACTCCCTTTATTATTTTTCAGTTTTTAGTCGTTAAGCCTAATGAACATCAATTAGAAGACGCCAAAAAATTAGCCCATGAAATGGGAGTAGATGCTATTTGGTTTAAAACGGCGCAGGTTTATGATTTTGAAAATGATCCTAATGAACTTATTCCGGTCAATGCAAAATATAGTCGATATAAAAAAACTTCGACCGGTACCCAATTCAAGGGCAATCTAACTAATCATTGTTGGCGACTCTGGCATGATCCAGTTATAACCTGGGACGGGCTAGTGGCTCCTTGCTGTTTTGATAAAGACGCTTCTCATCGAATGGGTGATTTGCGAAATCAATCCTTCGAAAGTATTTGGCGCAGTGAGTCGTATCAATCTTTCCGAAATAAAATTCTTCAGGGCAGAAAGAATATCGATATCTGCTCTAATTGCTCAGAGGGAACAAGAGTTTGGGGGGAATGAATAGGCACTCCTTACTTAATGTTTAAACATTAACTTTGCTGCGTGGGAATCGAGCAAGACATACAACAATCTCATTTTCGAAATAGCTTTCAAAAAGCTGCAGTCAATCTGCTCTTTACCAGCGGTTGGTTGCGTGATCGAATGAAAGTTCTTTTTGATAAAGAAGATATCACTGCCCAGCAATTCAATATTCTTCGAATCTTAAGGGGAAGTTTTCCTACGCCATTATCTACGCTACAGATTCGTGACCGAATGCTGGAAAAAATGAGTGATACCAGTCGATTAGTCGATCGGTTGGTTGTCAAAGGACTGGTTAAAAAAATAACTGCTGCAACGGATCGTCGATTGGTTGATATTTTGATTACCGAAAAAGGAAAAAAACTATTGAGTCGAATCGATGTGCAGGAAACAGAGATGGATGCCATCCTCAATAATTTAACAGAAAAAGAAGCAGAACAGCTAAGTGAGCTGCTCGATAAAATGCGAAGTGCAACAGGATAACGTATTTTTGTTGAATGAAAAGTCAACGTCTCCTGCTAGCCCTGTCACTGCTCTTTTCTCTTATTGTAACTGCCCAACCCAAATATGAATTCCGAGGTGTTTGGATTGCCAGTGTTGCCAACATCGATTGGCCCAAAGGGGGTATGACAGATCCAGCCGCTCAACGCGCCGATTTTATTCGTATTCTTGATCAGCACCAGCGGAATGGAATGAATGCGATGATTGTTCAGATTCGTCCTGCTGCTGATGCATTTTATCCTTCTTCATACGAACCTTGGAGCGAATGGCTTACGGGTGAACAAGGTAAAGCACCTGTTCCCTATTGGGATCCCCTCGCGTTTATGATTGAAGAAACCCACAAAAGGGGAATGGAGTTTCATGCTTGGTTAAATCCCTATCGTGCGGTACAAACCATTGGAAAATCTTCTATTGCAGCCGATCATATCACAAAGCGTAAGCCCGAATGGTTTTTAGTATATGGCGATAAAAAATATTTTGATCCAGGAAATAAGGATGCACAGCAGTTTGTTGTAAAAGTGGTACGTGATATCGTAAAGAGATATCCCGTTGATGCGATTCATATGGACGATTATTTTTATCCTTATCGAATTGCAGGAAAGGAGTTTCCAGATGCTACTTCTTACGCTCGTTCTGGCTCCATTTTAAATAAAGAAGATTGGAGAAGAAGCAATGTTGATTCTATTATCCTTGCTATCAGTAAAGCGATTAAAGAAGAAAAAAAACAAGTCCGTTTTGGAATTTCTCCGTTTAGTGTATGGCGAAATCAAGACAAGGATCCTCGTGGTAGTGATAGCCGTGCAGGTCAAACTAATTATGATGATTTATATGCCGATATTTTACTCTGGTTGGAAAAAGGCTGGATTGATTACGTAACCCCGCAATTATATCTGGAGATCGGGCATGATAAAATTGCCTATGAGAAATTATTAGAGTGGTGGAGTAAAAATGCTTTTGGCAAACACATTTATATCGGACATGGGATCTACCGGGTTGACGAAAAGACTTCTGTCAAATGGAAAAACCCAAATGAACTTCCTAATCAATTAAAGTTATTGCGTCAAAACCCTAACGTTCAAGGAAGTATTTATTTCAGCAGTAAATCATTTGATAAAAATCCAAATGGATGGAACGATAGCTTACAAAATAATTATTATAAATATCCTGCCTTAGTTCCTTCTATGGATTGGATCAGCAAAGAAAAGCCAGCGGCTCCAGTACTAGGTAGGGTTGTTAAAAAAGGAGAAGAAATTTCATTTTCTTTAAAGCCACTCCCTGCCGGAAAAGTACCGGTGAAATATTTTGTGATTTATCGTTTTCCTGCAGGTAGATCCATTTCTACTTTAATCAATCAGCCATCTTCTATTTTTTCAATTGTAGTTAAGCCCAATGGATTTGACCAGGTGCTACAACAACGTGAAGAGGGAAAGGCTTATCAATATTATATTACTGCAGTGGGAACTAATAATGTGGAAAGTGAACCTGTTCCTATCACAACAGTAGTAAAAGAGTAAATCTAATTTATGGCCTTGCAACAACGGCTTCAACAAAAAATGCTTCAGCGGCTGTCTCCTCAACAGATTCAGCTGATGAAATTGTTGCAAGTTCCAACGGCTAGTTTGGAAACACGTATCAAAGAGGAGTTAGAAGAAAATCCTGCCTTAGAGTTAGACCTAGAGCGTTCGGAAGATGCGGATGCATCTTTAAATGAGTTGGATTCATTGGACACTCCACAAGAGGATATAGCTGCAGACATTGACGAAAATGATTCCGTGAGTGATTATATCCAAGATGATGATGACGAAGCTGATTATAAACTTCGTGATACAAATTACCCAGAATTTTCTGAAGAGCGAGAGCATCCTATTCAGTCGGGTACCAGTTTTTACGATTTACTCAATGATCAATTACAGGTATTAAACCTAGACGATACGCAACATATTATTGCAGAACAGATAGTTGGTAGCATTGACGAGGATGGATACCTACGCCGCGAAACATCTGCAATGGTTGACGATCTTGCTTTTCGTCAAAACTTGATTGTTACAGAGGCTGATGTGGAGTCGGTTATTACACTTATTCAACAGTTTGATCCTCCTGGTGTTGCTGCTCGAAATTTGCAAGAGTGTTTGCTACTTCAGTTGAAAAGAAAAGAAGACGAAGGAGAATTAGTCAAGCTAGCTATTCAAATACTTACCGATTATTTTGAAGAATTTTCTCGTAAACATTATGATAAAATTCAAAAGCAACTCTCATTGGACGAAGAGATGTTGCGATCAATTATTCAACTTGTCACTAAACTAAATCCAAAGCCAGGTGGTGAATCGCCAGATGATTCAAATGAGTTGAATTATGTTATCCCTGATTTTTTTGTTTACAACAATGCAGGTAAATTAGAACTAACCTTAAATAGTCGTAATGCACCTGAGCTACGCGTAAGCGAGGGTTACCGAGAAATGTTGCGTGACTATGAAAAGGGTAGTAAAAAAGATAAACGCCAAAAAGAGGCAGTTGCTTTTATCAAACAAAAAATCGATGCGGCTAAGTGGTTCATTGATGCTATACAGCAACGTCAACATACCTTGTTACTCACTATGCATGCTATCATTGATCACCAGCGTGCTTTTTTATTAAGTGGGGATGAGGCGGATTTACGCCCTATGATTTTAAAAGATATTGCTGCGGCAACAGGTCTTGATATCTCAACAGTGAGTCGTGTAGCAAATAGTAAATACGTACAAACTGAATTTGGCACTTATCGACTTAAGTATTTTTTTAACGAGGCACTTACTACTGAAAGTGGTGAAGAGGTTTCAACGCGTGAAGTGAAGAGAATACTTAATGATTTAATCACGTTTGAGGATAAAAAAAATCCGCTTAGTGATGATCAGCTCACTGAGCAATTACAAGAAAAAGGATATGAGATTGCCCGCCGAACTGTGGCTAAGTATCGTGAGCAGTTAAATATTCCGGTTGCCCGACTCCGAAGGGAGCTTTGACTTTTCTTTTTGTTCTGCTTTGCCTAATCCATTCTTTTTGATCGCATTGATGATTAGGTTACGCCAGGTTGCAGGTACTTCAGAGTAACCTGTTTTACTCAATGCCTCAATCCAAAGTCTGTAGTCGGGATTACCTGCTAATTTGGGATAAAATTGTTTTTTAGCTACCAGTTTACAGAAATCTATAAAAGAGGCGGTATCGGTTTTATATTGTTTATAACTGCTACGAATTCCTTTCGTTGTTAGAAGATTATTGCGCCCTTTGATCCCGAAAAAGTTTTTTAACAGTTTACTGTTTCTACTGGTTCCTGATCCGGATTCAATAATCGCTACGCCTAAGATGACGGAGGCTGGAATTTGATAAACGGATGAAAGCGAATCTGCCAGCGGCTGGTATTTTTCTCGGAAGCTGATTTTTTGTGCAGCAAGGGGGCTACGAACCTGAAGTAACAGCAGCAGTAAATAAACGAAGATCTTATGCATCCACTAAAAAATAAAAGTTGACTGTAAACTGACTAAATTACCGCAAATTTTGCACAATGCGTCGTCTGGCTTCTTTACTGTCTTTTCTATTTCATCCGGTATTTGTACCCGTTTATTTTTTGCTGTTTTTATTATATGTTCACCCCATTCATTTTTTAGGATATACGGATTCGCAAAAAAAAATAGTATTGCTCCAATCGATTGCACTCTTTACTTTCTTTCCATTGGTAACAGTTGCGTTGTTGAAGGCACTCGGATTTATTTCTTCTATCCATTTGAAAGAACAAAAAGACCGTATCATTCCTTTGGTGGCATCTGGCATCTGGTATTTTTGGATCTGGTATGTATGGAAAAATTTACCCGGTCAGCCTTCTGCAACTATTCATTATGCATTAGGCGTTTGGCTATCCTCAGTTGCAGCTTTGATGTTAAATACAAAATTTAAGATCAGTCTTCACGCCATTGCGTTAGGTACTACACTTTGTATGCTACTGTGGATGGCATTTCACGAAAACTTATTTTTCGGGCTTTGGTTGAGTGTTGCCATACTCATAACAGGCACGGTTTGTTCTGCCCGGCTTTTAGTGGGCGAACACCGACCAAGCGAAGTTTATTGGGGACTTTTGACCGGGGCTCTTACTGTACTTTTAGCCGGATTATTTGTTTAATTCTCTGAAAACCAATGTTTAATTGCACAGGGTGGGTGGGGAAAAGAAACTTAAAAAATTTCCAAAATAATTAGCTTTTGTTTGCTAAAACTATTAGTTTTGCTTTCTAAACTTATTTAACATGTCTGGGAATAATGACAAACTGAAGGCCCTCAAGCTGACCATGGATAAGATTGAAAAGGACTATGGAAAGGGTAGTGTAATGATGATGAATGAAAAGGGTGAGGTACAGCAAGAGGTGATCTCCACCGGATCCATTGCATTGGATTCAGCGTTAGGTATCGGAGGTCTTCCAAAAGGAAGAATTGTAGAAATATATGGTCCGGAGTCTTCTGGTAAAACAACCATCGCGATACACGTGATTGCTGAAGCACAGAAGAAAGGTGGGATGTGCGCCATCATCGATGCGGAACATGCATTTGATAGCTCCTATGCACAAAAGTTGGGAGTAGATGTTGAGAATCTATTAATCTCTCAACCTGATTATGGAGAGCAAGCATTAGAAATTGCAGATCGTTTAATTCTCTCTGGTGCATTGGATGTAGTGGTGATAGACTCTGTTGCTGCCCTTGTTCCTAAAAGTGAATTAGAGGGTGAAATGGGCGATAGTAAAATGGGATTACATGCACGATTAATGAGTCAGGCATTACGTAAGCTTACTGCAACCATTGCAAAAACAAACACGATTTGTATTTTCATTAACCAGCTTCGTGAAAAAATCGGAGTAATGTTTGGTAATCCTGAAACGACAACGGGTGGTAATGCACTTAAGTTCTATGCATCCGTTCGTTTAGATATTCGTCGTACACAGCAAGTAAAAGATGGAGATGAAGCAATCGGAAACCACGTAAAGGTTAAAGTAGTAAAGAACAAAGTAGCTCCACCTTTCCGCTCTGCAGAATTTGATATCATTTTTGGAGAAGGTATTTCCAAAGCTGGTGAGATTATCGATATGGGAACAGAGTTAGGCATAATCAACAAAAGTGGTAGTTGGTACAGCTATAATGATGATAAACTGGGACAGGGCCGTGAATCAGTGAAACAGCTGATGTTAG
>JBILMC010000003.1:0-24008 GCA_044375755.1 Chitinophagaceae bacterium | reverse complement strand
AAAAAATTAAGGAGGCGCAAGCCCTTTAATCTTATCCATTATAAATCAATGGGTTAATCACGACCTGCCTTTAAACGGGCAGGTCTTTTACATTTATTAAATACAGGGGAACTAAATAATCAATGTTTAAACATCGTATATTTGCATTCTGGTCCGAACCTATTGTTTAAATGGACGTTTAACATTACTCCGCTCAAAACGGGAAAAGAAAGAACAATGACTTGGAAAAAAAAGATACTAATTGGATTGGGGGTAGGTATACTGCTTGCCGGGGCTGCCTATTTATACATCATGAATGAAAAATTTGAGGATACTGCTACAACGGAATCGGCTTATACTATCAACGCGATGGAATTGATTGATGCCTTTCAGTCTGCAGATAGCGCTGCTAATGCAAAATATAGCGAGCAGATTGTAACTGTCAATGGAAGAATTTCAGAGATAGAAGCAGCGGATACTACCGTCAATGTAAAATTCATAAATGCAAATTCAGGGTCCTATGTAATTTTTGATTTTCAATCAAAAGATGTTGCAGCAGCTAAAGTGTTGCAAGTGGGGGACAGTGTTACAATTAAAGGATCTTGTAGTGGCAGTATCTACAGTCAACTTCGCAATGCTCATATGATCAGCTTTAAGCGATCTACTCTTTTAAAAAAGTTTTAAACCACAAAAACAATACAATGAAAAAAACAATTCTCATTTTAGCAATGATTGCTTTCTCAGGAGCTTTATTTGCACAAACTAAAAAAACAACTTCTGCTACCGTTTCTTTTGATGCAACTACTGCATTAGATGCGTTACCAAAAGCTGAAAACAAAACTGTAATTGCCGAGATCAACACAAAAACTGGACAAATTGGTTTTGAAGCTGCTGTAAAAAACTTTGCCTTTACTAACCCAACCATTCAGGCGCACTTTAATGAAGAGAGATGGTTGAGTTCTGATAAATATCCTGCTTTTACATTCATGGGTAAAATCAACGATGTAACAAAATATAACTTCACTAAGAATGGCGTTTATAATGTTACCGTAACAGGTCAAATGACTATTAAAGACAAAACAAATGTTGTAACAACGCCTGCTACTATTGAAGTAAAAAATGGTGCATTGGTTGCAACAGCTAATTTCTCAATTGTACTTGCCGACTACGGCGTACAAGTTGGAAACAGCGGTAAAATTGCTGCTGAGCCTAAAATCACTGTATCTGCAGAATTGAAGTAATCTAATAATCTTTTTGTAAAAGCTGTCCTATCTTTATGGGACAGCTTTTTTTATTGCATTAACTTAATTATGAGAAATTCTCAATTTTTACCAGCTACCTACTTATTTAATCTCTCTTTGCTTTGTTTGATGATTTTGTTTCGATTAAGTCATTTCCCAAACACCGAAACATTGTTTTATGCAGCTGTTCTTTCTCAGTTACTCTATGCAATTCCCTGTATGATTGAAATTAATCGGTCTACAAAAATTCTGGGGCATGAGAAAATTACCTGGATTATTGGGTTGCTATTTATTACAGTGGTAGCAGGGGGCATCTATATTTTTTCTGCCCGTAAGAAAATTGTCTCTTCCGAATCGGCATAGGTAAATGCCAATATCCAGCCATTCATTGCCTAACTTGCGTAGGTAATGCCTTTTCAACTTCATTCATCCTTTACACCTGCAGGTGATCAGCCTGAAGCCATTCGTCAATTAACAGAAGGGCTATTAAACGGTGAAAAATACCAAACCCTACTAGGGGTTACGGGAAGTGGAAAGACTTTTACAATGGCTAATGTGATTCAGCAAGTGCAACGCCCTACATTGGTGTTGACACATAATAAAACGCTGGTGGCACAGCTATATGGAGAGTTTCGTCAGTTTTTTCCTGATAACGCTGTGGAGTACTTTGTTTCTTACTATGATTATTACCAGCCAGAGGCTTATATGCCGGTTAGTGATACGTATATAGAAAAAGATCTTTCTATTAATGAAGAGTTAGACAAGTTGCGTTTACGTGCCACTTCAAGTTTGCTAAGTGGCAGAAGAGATATCATTGTTGTAGCCTCTGTGAGTTGTATTTATGGTATGGGCAATCCGGTTGATTATCAGAACGGAATTATTCGGTTAGAGAAAGGGCAAGTGTTATCGCGACAGGCTTTTTTACACGGATTAGTCAATGCCTTATATAATCGCACCGTTTTAGAATTTGAAAGAGGGACATTTAGAGTAAAGGGAGATACGGTTGATATTAATATTCCATATTTAGATGTAGCTTATCGTATTCAATTTTTTGGTGATGAAGTAGAGTCTATTGAGACGATCGAAGTGGCAACGGGTAAAAAAATTACATCGATGGAAAATGTAGCCATCTTTCCCGCTAACCTTTACGTAGCCCCCAAAGATGTATTACAGCAAGTAATTTATGAGATTCAGGACGAGGCGCTGGCTCAAGAGAATTATTTTAAGCAACAAGGAAAATTAATAGAAGCACAACGTTTGAAGGAGCGGGTCAATTATGACCTTGAGATGATTCGTGAATTAGGATATTGTAGTGGCATTGAAAACTATTCACGTTTTTTTGATCGACGCAAACCCGGCACCCGACCTTTTTGTTTGCTTGACTATTTCCCTTCTGATTATCTGCTATTATTAGATGAAAGTCATCAAACTGTTCCGCAAATCAGTGGGATGTATGGAGGGGATCGGAGTAGAAAATTGACATTAGTTGATTATGGATTTCGCTTGCCTTCTGCTTTAGATAATCGTCCACTCAATTTTCATGAATTTGAGTCGTTACAAAATCAAGTCATTTTTGTTTCTGCTACGCCAGGAAATTATGAGTTAGAAAAGTGTGAAGGGGTAGTGGTAGAACAAGTCGTGCGTCCCACAGGATTATTAGATCCTCCCATTGAAATTCGTCCTAGTAAAAATCAGATTGATGACTTGCTAGATGAAATTGATAAGCGTGTCAAAAAAGGAGATCGAGTCTTAGTCACTACACTCACAAAACGAATGGCCGAGGAGATGAACAAATATCTACACCGGATTGATATTCGGTCTACCTATATTCATAGTGATGTGGATACACTCGAACGCGTACAGATTTTACGTGCTCTTCGATTAGGACAGATAGATGTGTTAGTAGGTGTCAATTTATTGAGAGAGGGACTAGATATACCCGAAGTTTCGTTGGTTGCTATTTTAGATGCTGACAAAGAAGGATTTTTACGCAATGAAAAATCATTAACCCAAACAGCAGGCCGTGCCGCACGAAATGTAAATGGGTTAGTTATTTTTTATGCCGATAAAGTGACGGATAGTATGCAAAGAACGATTGATGAAACCAACCGTCGTCGTGCAAAACAAATTACTTATAATGAGACACACGGCATAACGCCAACAACAATTCGAAAGTCTACCCAAGAAATATTTGCTCAAACCTCTGTGTTGGATATAAAAGATATGAATGATGAATTGGTAAATGGTCCTGTCCAACTAACTCTTTCAGCCGTATTAGATGAGCAGGTGGAGTATAAAACGGTTTCACAGTTAGAAAAGGCAATCAGGCAAGTACGTAAAGAAATGGACAAAGCCGCCCAACGGCAGGATTATATGGAGGCCGCCAGCCTTCGCGATGAAGTGTTCAGGTTAGAGGGCTTATTAAAGGAGATGAAGGCCTGAATTCAATAGGGGAATAGTACCTTAGCAATATGGAGAAAAAGGTGTTTTTACTAGATGCTTTTGCACTGGTTTTTCGTGCGTATTATGCGCTAATTAGAAGTCCTCGTCTTACGTCAAAAGGTAAAAATACCAATGCTCAATTTGGGTTCACCAACGCGTTGATTGATTTGATCAATAAACAAAAGCCATCACATATGGCTGTTTGTTTTGATACTGCAGCTCCAACCGAGCGACATACTGATTTTGCAGACTACAAAGCTAATCGGCAAGAAACACCTGAAGATATTCTAGAAGCTGTTCCAGATATTAAACGAATCATTCAAGCATTTAATATTCCAATTATTGCAAAAGATGGATATGAGGCTGATGATGTGATTGGTACATTGAGTAAGCAAGCAGAGAAAGCAGGATACGATGTATACATGGTGACTCCTGATAAGGATTATGGTCAATTAGTTTCTGAGCGTATCAAAATATATAAGCCAGCTTATGGTGGAAATGATGCTGAAGTTTTGGGTCCTGCAGAAGTTTGTGCTAAATGGAATATTCAAGATGTGAGTCAGGTGATTGATATGTTAGGGATGATGGGGGATGCCGTGGACAATATTCCAGGAATACCAGGTGTGGGTGAAAAAACAGCGGCTAAATTTTTACAGGAATACGGCTCTCTTGAAAATACCTTGGCCAATGCAGATAATATAAAAGGCGCTATGGGGGAGAAGGTTCGTAAAGGAAAAGAGTTAGCAGTTCTTTCAAAAAAATTGGCAACGATTATTACTTCAGTGCCAGTGGAGTTTCATGAAGAAGATTTCAAATTAAAAGAATGGAATAAAGACGAATTAAAAAATATATTTTCTGAATTAGAATTTAGAACATTAGGCAAACGATTACTAGGAGAAGATTTTACGCCGCCACCCTCTCCACGATCTGTAGTTGAAAAAGAAATGCCTCAGGGAGTGCAAACCGATCTTTTTGGAAATATTATTTCATCTGCTCCTACCCAGGAGCCTAGTAATATGGCTCCTGAAATTGAAGACGAAGAAGAAATCACTCGTGTAGCGGATAAAAATATTCATAACACCCCACATCAATATAGTTTAGTTGAGGGGGAGAGTGCCATTGATAAATTGGTGAGTACATTAAAAAAGCATAAGGAAATTTGTTTTGATACGGAGACTACCGGTCTCGATGCAAATCAAGCTTCGTTAGTGGGCTTGAGTTTTTCAGTAATGCCTGGGGAAGCCTGGTATGTACCCTGCCCTGAGGATCCAATCACTACTAAAAAAATTCTTGCACAATTTCAATCTCTATTTGCAGATCCTTCTATTACATGGATTGGACAAAATTGTAAATATGATTTGCTTGTTTTGAAATGGGCAGGTATTGAAATTGCGGGTTCTTTATTTGATACTATGTTAGCTCATTATGTAATTGAGCCAGAGGGGAAGCGTAGTATGGATTTACTAAGTGAAAAATATCTTGGGTATGAACCTGTTTCTATTGAAGAGCTCATTGGGAAAAAAGGAAAGGGACAGTTGAATATGCGTGACGTAGAAGTGGGGAAAGTTAAAGAGTATGCTGGTGAGGATGCTGATATCACGTTGCAGTTAAAGCACTATTTTGTTCCCTTGTTAAAAAAGAAAGAAGTGGAGAGGGTCTTCAACGAAGTAGAATCTCCCTTAGTGAAAGTGTTAACTGATATGGAGTTTGAAGGTGTGAATGTTGATGTTAATTTTTTAAAAGACTATTCTGTTGAATTAGAGAAAGAAGCAGACCGCGCAGAAAAAAATGTCTACAAAAAAGCGGGCGTTCATTTTAATTTGGCTAGTCCCAAACAATTGGGCGAAGTACTCTTTGATAAATTACAACTCGATCCCTCGGCTAAAAAAACAAAAACAGGACAATATCAAACGGGCGAAGATGTTTTGCTAAAATTAGCTGCAAAGGGACACGAAATTGTCGATGATATTTTGACGTATCGTCAATTAACAAAATTGAAATCTACCTATATTGATGCATTACCTGAATTGATCAATCCTAAAACTGGGCGGGTACATACAACCTATGGGCAGGCGGTAGCGGTTACGGGTCGTTTAGCGAGCAATAATCCCAATTTGCAAAATATTCCTGTTCGTACAGAGAGGGGTCGTGAAATTAGAAAAGCTTTTATTCCTCGTGATAAAAACCATGTTTTATTATCGGCAGACTATTCACAAATCGAATTGCGAATCGTTGCAGCTATAAGTGGCGATGCAAATATGTGTCAGGCTTTTAAAGAGGGAAAGGATATTCATACTGCAACGGCAGCGCGTGTTTATAATGTTGCTGAATCTGACGTAACAAAGGAAATGCGCTATAAAGCAAAGAGTGTAAACTTTGGAATTATATACGGGCAAGGTGCATTTGGACTAGCAGATAACTTGGGTATTTCAAGAACCGAGGCAAAAGAAATTATTGCAAACTATAAACGCGAGTTTCCTGGAATTCAGCAATATATGGATGACACTATCCGCTTTGCAAAAGAAAAAGGGTACGTAGAAACTTTACTTGGTCGTAAGCGTTGGTTGCGTGATATTAACTCTTCTAATTTTACGGTGCGGGGTTTTGCTGAGCGTAATGCCATCAATTCTCCTATACAGGGAACAGCCGCTGACATGATCAAATTAGCGATGCAAAAAGTTCATCGTGCGATTCAAGAAGCAGGATTAAAAAGTAAAATGATTTTGCAGGTGCATGATGAATTAATTTTTGACGCACTAAAATCTGAAGCTGCTACGCTTAAACCGCTTATTATTTCGTCTATGCAAGATGCACTCGCATTGCCGAACGATGTTCCCGTTATTGCAGAATGTGGACAGGGAGATAATTGGCTCGAGGCGCACTAGAAAACGAATTACCCGGCGCTATATCCAACTATTTATTAGCGATTCCCGCCGCGCCAATTTCCGCCACCTCCACCTGCGCCGCCATTTGGTCGTGGAGGACGCATGGAGGGTACAATCTGTTCTTTCCAAATAGTAAATTGTTCAGCAGTCAGTACAGCTTTTAAAATTTCTTCTTGGGCTGTATTATATTTCTGCATTTCTGTACGCAATGCCTCCATATCAGGTCTTTCACCACCATTCATCATCGCATCCCGAATTTCCATCATACGGGCATCTTGCTTTTTATATAAAACGGTTAATGCTGTATCAATCATTGCTAGTCTAGTAGCCTCTAGTTTAAAAGCACTATCCAATTTTTGATGTATAGTGGCAACACGCTCTGCTGGGGTCCGACGCTGTATCATCATACCGCCTCCACCTTGTGGTTGCGCATACGATAAGGTCGTAATAGTTACTGCTAAAATTGCAAGCAAAATCGATTTTTTCATAGGATAGTATTTTAACTTGGATTTGACGAAAGGGCGTTTAGCAACTTTCGATTTACATTCATTTAAAGGTAGGGATTTGCGAGAACTCGGGTATCTTTGTCCTCTTAATTAATTCTATAAGAATGGAATATAGTCAGTTAGTAGCTGTTTCCGGTTTGTCCGGACTTTTTGAGTTGATGAGTAGTAAAGCCGATGGGGGGATTGTACGTTCCCTGGAGGATCAGTCTACTCGTTTTGTGTCAACACGGGTTCATCAGTTTTCTCATTTAGAGAGTATTGAAGTGTATACAATCCGCGAAAATGTAAACCTGGTGGAAGTATTCAAAGCAATGGAAAAATCTACCCTGCCGTTACCTGCTGAGAAAGATGCTTCTGCTATTCGTACTTATTTCAAAGATGTGTTTTCAGATATGGATTTTGAACGGGTATATGACAGCGATCGTAAAAAAATGATCAAATGGTTTTCTCAGCTAAAGAAGGCTAATATCGAATTGAAATTATCAGAACAAGAGTAAGATTTGATTCATGATGTATTCGGCCGCTATTCAAAAACTTCCTCGACATTTTATTCCTCAGAACTTTGTAATTACAAATTGGGAGAGTTTAGCTGGATATTTTCAATCATTGAATGAGAGAACCATCTCTGATGTGACTGCATTAGAAAATTGGTTGTGCGATCTTAGTGAATTGGAAGCTGTAATAAGTGAAGATGCTTGTTGGCGACAGATCAAAATGACCTGTGATACAGAGAATAAAGAGCTGGAAGAGCGGTTTAATTATTTTATGCTGGAAATCCAGCCGCATATCCAAGTATGGTCTGATAAGTTAAATCGTAAACTAGTAGATTGTTCGTTTACTTCATCGCTTGATTCGAAAAAGTATTTTACATTTTTGCGAAGCATCCGAAAACAAATTGATCTTTTTCGTGAATCAAACATTCCATTAATTGCCGAGCTTAGTGTGTTACAACAACAATTTGGTGTAATTGCTGGTAAAATGACAGTCTCCGTCAATGGTCAGGAATATACCTTACAACAAGCTGCAAAATTTTTAGAGGACGAGAATCGTTCCGTACGAGAAGAAGTATATCGAAAAATTGCAGAGAGAAGATATCAAGACCAAACTGCGCTCACTTCTTTATTTGAGCAATTGCTAGAAAAAAGAAATACGCTTGCTGCTAATGCAGGGTTTACTAGTTATGTGCAGTATCGTTTTTTGGAGTTAGGGCGCTTTGATTATAATCCCGAGATGTGTGCTCAATTCCATGACGCTGTTCGGGATCATGTGATGCCACTAGTTAATGAACTGTACGAGCGCAAGCGAAAAAAATTAGGGTTAACCGAACTGTGCCCTTGGGACTTAGAGGCAGAACCGGCGGGTACTGCACCGCTTCGTCCATTTGCGAATGGTGTTGAATTAACAAAAAAAACAATTGAATGTTTTACTGAGCTTCGTCCCTTTTTTGGTGATTGTCTCAATCGTATGCAACAAATGGGGCATTTGGATTTAGATAGTCGAAAGGGTAAAGCACCTGGTGGCTATAATTGTCCATTAGCGGAGAGTGGGGCTCCTTTTATTTTTATGAATGCAGCGGGCACATTAGATGATGTGACTACGATGGTTCATGAAGGAGGACATGCAATTCACTCCTTTTTATGTCATTCGTTGGAATTAAATGGATTTAAAGAATACCCCACTGAAATTGCAGAAGTAGCCAGTATGGCTATGGAGTTATTTACTATGCAACACTGGGATGTTTTTTTCTCTGATCCCAATGAACTTTCTCGTGCAAAGGAGCAGCAATTAGAACGTGTGATTACGATATTCCCATGGATTGCTACGATTGATAAATTCCAATATTGGCTCTATACGCATCCTGTTCATACGGCAGAGGAACGCGAAGCGATGTGGATGTCTATTCTAAAAGAATTTAGTTCTCCTGTTGTTGATTTTTCAGGTCTTGAAAAATATAGAGCCGTTTTGTGGCAGCGTCAATTACACTTGTTTGAAGTACCTTTTTATTATATCGAATACGGTATTGCACAGCTGGGTGCCATTGGCCTGTGGCAGCAATACAAAAATGATCCGGACCGGGCAATCAACAACTATTTAAATGCTCTTTCGTTAGGCGGAACAAAAACACTTCCTGAACTATTTGCTGCAGCTGATTTGAAATTTGATTTCTCCAGTGCAGCGATTAGCAAATTGATGAAATTTGTGAAGAGTGAATTAGATCAAATTACTTTCACAACTTCCTCGTAAGGTACTCGGAAACGCGGTCCCCAAGTTCCTTCGGGAGTTCCTTTCCCTACTCCGATAATCATATTGATCTCTGCACCGCAAGGAAGCTGTAATGCTTTTTTCACTCGCTTTGAATCAAACCCTTCCATGGGACAAGAATCAAAATCTGCCGCCGCAACAGAAAGCATAAAGTTTTCTGCAGCCAGCGCACAGGATTTATGGACAGTTACACGCTGATCTGCTTTTCCTCCAAATCGCATGAATGGTTTAGTTAAGCCGCCAAAAAAACTCATTATTCTTCTTACTGCTGTCAGTATTCCGATTGGATCGTTTGCGTAGGCAAGCGGCATTAGTTTTCCATAATAATCCAACCCTCGCTTTTGCATTTTGGAGGGCTCGCCTTGAATACCTTGTAAAATTCTGTCACGGTTCCATTTTGCTCTTTTTTTCCAAAGGTCACCCCGTGTAACAAATACAACCAAATGTTTTGCAGTACGTGCAGCACCTTGTCCTAAACAATAAGCAGCAAAACGTTCTTTTTCTGCATCTGTTTTGATCCAATAAAACTCCCAGCATTGCATGTTACTGCTGTTAGGGGCTAGTATGGCATGTTCTAAGGCCTTCTCAATCACTGAATTTGGTACGGCAATTGCATCATCGAATCTGCGGTTGGAACGTCTGCGTTGAATAATAGTTTCAAATTCGTTTACCTGGAACATGCTTTATAGAGTTTGATATAGTAACAAAAAAAGCCGCTTCAAGTTGAAGCGGCTTTTAAAAATATATTTAACTCAATTACCAGCCAGTGTTTTGCTGTGTTTTAATTGTAGAGTTTACATCAATTTCAGTTTGAGGAATTGGGAAAACTCTTCTGAAGTTTGAATAAGGAATTGAACGAGCCGCAGCTGGGTAGTTAGCACCACGAGTGATGTCTAATTTAAGGCGCTGCATGTCCATATAACGCTCTCCCTCAAATGCTAGCTCTTTTCTTCTTTCATTTAAAACAGCATCAAACAATGCAGTGCCTGTAGCTGTAATAGCGGATGCACCGCGCTGTGCAGTGATTGCATTTAGATAGTTTCTTGCATTTGTTTCGTCTGCAGGAAGTGAAGCCTCTGCAGCAATCAAATACATTTCTGATAAGCGAAGAACTTTAGTGTCGGTAGGATCTCCTGTGAATACCGCATATTTATTTACAAACACAGAAGGCAAGGCACCTCTAAGACCTGGTTGATATAAACTTCGACGTACATCGTTTGCTTCAAATAGAGCGTACAAATCATCGGCACAAATCATATCACCATAGTTACCTGCTTGGCTGTAGATATAGGCAAGGCCGTCAAATGCATTGTTAGCAACCGCATCAGAAGAAACTTCGAATAATGTTTCAACACGGTCCGTTCTGATTACCGCATTAGCCCAGTAAGCGGCATGGTTAGCAGCTGTAACAGCAGTAAATCCACTGTTGTTGATTACATCCAATGCAGCTGTTCTCGCATTGGTTTTATCATTTTGCGTCAAGAATACTCTTGCCTGTAAAGCACGTGCTGCAAATTTGCTAAACTGCGAAGAGTTAGAGAAAGTGCTCATCAAATTGTATGCAGAATTTAGATCGGCATGAATTTGATTGTAAACTTCAGCTACAGTGTTTCTTCCAGGCTTTAAGTCTGCATTATAAACTGTAACAATGGGAACGCCGAATGCGTTTGGATTATCAGTAAATGGTCTAGCGAAATAGCGAACTAAATTGAAATAACACAAGGCGCGAATTGCTCTGGCTTCACCCTTGTATTGATTAACATTGGGCCCACTCACATTTGCGTTGATGATATTGTTGGTACGTAGGATTACAGCATATGCCTGTGACCAAAGTCCAGAAACATCTCCGTCTGTCACGTTATAGGTGTAGTTGTTGAATAGCGTATAACGGTTAGTATTCAATACAGACTGGTATGTGTTATCGGCCATCATATCGCCAAGGATCATTAAAGATCTTCCGTACATAGCCGTGGCACGTAGACCAGCATAAGCTCCACGTAATGCCACAAGCAGGTCAGCTTCTGTACGAAGTGCTTGCTCAGGCGTTAAGTTTGCTGGAGGATTTAATTCCAGAAAACTCTTCTTACAAGATGAGAAGGTGGTAAGCACCATCACAACCAGTAAAACTTTTGCAGATATATTTTTCATAACGTAGTTTTTCATGGTTTGTATTAAAGGGTTACGTTAATTCCAAATGTGACTGTCTTAGGAATAAACACGTTCAAGTTAGTTGTTGCAGAAACACCCTGCTCAGGGTCAAATGCAAGACGTTTATCCTTAACCCAAGTTATCAAGTTACTACCGCGTACATAAACACGGATTGCACTCATTTTTACTTTTTCTACGTCACGTTTTGGTAGGTCATAACCAACTTGTAAGTCACGAACACGGATGTAATCTCCTTGTGCTAAATTGAAGGTAGAGGCACTTTGGAAGTTGCGGTTACCATTGTAAACATAGCGAGGGATATCAGTGATATCACCAGGTTTTGTCCAGCGATTTAACTGTCTAGCTACTTTGTTATAAGTTGCTCCGGATCCAGAACCAACATAAAAACCACTCCAAGTATCGTACACTAAATTTCCAAAGTTGTAATAAAGCTGTGCGCTGAACGAAAATCCTTTGTAAGTAAAGCTGTTAGTGAGTGAACCAAAGAATTTTGGCATTGCTTGTCCAACCAGTGCACGTGCATCAGCACCTGGGTAGGTGTTTGTTTTGGTTGTACGTGTTCCATCGGTAAACCAAAGTGGATCACCATTTGCGGGGTCAACACCAGCGTAAATACGTTGGAAGTAAGTTAAACGTGCTTGACCCACACGAAGAATATAGCTTCCATTTCCGATGTCTTTACCATCAGGAAGGCTGGTAATTTCATTTCTGTTAGCGGCGTAGTTGAAATCAATATCCCATTTGAAATCTTTTGTAACGATAGGAACTACGTTGATTTCAAATTCGATACCACGGTTCTCCATAGAACCAATATTTCTTCTAGCAGATCCAAAACCAGAAGTCAATGAAAGTGGTACGTTCAGTAATAGACCTTCTGACTTACGGATGTAGTAGTCAAAAGTGATGTTTACTCGGCTTTTGAAAAGAGAAAGATCGATACCGATATCTGTTGGTTTATTTAACTCCCAAGTCAAGTTAGGATCTCCTACGTTTGAAGGGGCACTACCTGGAGACTGATTATAGTTAAAACCAAATCCATAAAGGGCAGGAGAATCATAGTTTCCAATACCAGCGTTACCATTCACTCCAATTGATCCACGCAACTTCAACTGATTAATGAAAGTGAACTTCTCCATGAATTTTTCTTTCTCCATGTTCCAGGTTGCACCGATAGACCAGAAGTTACCATAACGATTCGCAGAACTAAAACGAGAAGAACCATCACGACGGAAGCTTCCAGAAACTACAATACGATTTTTATAGTTCAAGTTTCCATTAATGAATCTAGATTCGAATGTGTAGTCACTAATGGTAGCACTTGATAGGACTGGGCTTGCGCCTGATGCAGGATATACAAGTGTTAAAGACGGAGGAAATTGATCTGCACGAAGTGAACTGAAATAGCCAGCAGACTTTTGACTTTCATGACCAATCTGAGCAAATAATGAAAGATCTCCGTTCTTAGTGATATCGCGATTATAATCTAATGTATTAGTGAATGTCCAGTTAAAATAACGAGTGTAGTAAGAGAAGGCACGACCATTAGAGGCTTGGCCATCACCATGGATAGGGTTATTGTACTGATCTTCTTCTGCAGTATTGTAATCCACTCCATAGTTGCTGCGGAATTTCAACTTGTCTGAGAATTTATATTCTGCATTTGCTCCACCACGAATACTTACCTCGCGTAAGAAACGTCTGTCAATATCAGACAAAGCAACTGTATTGTGCAATCCACCCAGTGTGGAAGCAACAAGGTTGTAAGAACCATCCTGGTTATATGCAGAACGTGTAGGCAATAGGAAGTAGGCACTTAAGATTGGGTTACCAAAAGCACCACCTGCTAGAGGGGCACGCTGACTAACCACACCACCGTTTGCGCTTACACCGATAGTTAATTTATCTGTAACCTTATTATTGATTTTTACGTTGATCGAATTTCTTTTCAATTGAGAGTTGATAGAAGTACCCTCTTGGAAGAAATTACCTGCTGATACAAAGAAGTTGGTTTTATCATTTCCACCTTCCAAACTAATGTTGTAGAGCCGCTGGCCAGCGATACGGGTAACAGCATCATACCAGTTGAAATCAATTCCATTTCCTAAACCTGCAGAAGCAAGTGTAGCGTTGATTGTTCCAGCGGAAGCACCTGCGTTTACAAGACCTTCACGAGTAAGATCCAAATATTCTTGTGCATTAAGAGGACGATAAAGGCTATTTTCATAAGCGATGTCGCTTTTTCCAGTTTCTATGTCGAAGCGAACACGCGTCTTGCCGCTTCTTCCTTTTTTAGTTGTTACAATGATAACACCATTAGCACCACGGCTTCCGTAGATTGAAGTGGAGGCAGCATCTTTCAATACTGTTACACTCTCAATATCATTGGGGTTTAAGGTACTTAAGATGTTTGCAGTGGTTTGTAAACGAGAGATATCACCTGTATTTAGAATGATACCGTCTACAATCCACAAAGGTTGATTACTCGCACTGATAGAGCTGAAACCACGGATCACAATTTCTTGAGATGCTCCGGGTTGACCAGAGGATGCAACAGACTGTAGTCCTGCAACTTTACCCTGAAGAGCCTTGTCAATAGACGAAAATGGTGTGTTTTCGATTTCTGCTGCCTTCACTGTTGCAACAGATCCCGTAAGGGTTGCTTTTTTCGTAGTTCCGTATCCAACTACCACAACATCCTGGAGGGTAGAAATGGAGGCAACTAATTTGACGTTAATTTCAGAACGACCTTGAATTTGTACATCCTGACTGGTGAAATTCAGGGAAGAGACTACTAGTGTAGTTGTTGAAGTGGGAACAGTGATACTGTAAACTCCATTTGCATCAGTAACTGCACCCGCCTTTGCTCCTTTAACTACAACAGATGCATTTGGTACGGGGTTGTTCGTTTCGTCGGTAACACGACCTTTAATGACTTTGTTCTGAGCGTCCACCTGAAAATGAATCAGAAGTCCGCACAAGAATGCGATCAAACACTTTCTCATTAGATTAGTTTTTGAACCTGAAAGGTAAGCAAATTTTGATTGGACGAGAGGCTTGAAAGCCAATACTTTCAGTAGGGGATAAATTAGATTTTTAGGAGCATATTATAATAAATTATCATAATTCATAATATATTAAAATTCAGTAATTTATATTTTGAATTTATTAATTTTTTGAAGCCTTTTTAGAATTTTTCAACTATAACTTTAATTTGGATTTTCTTGAATGATCACTTGACACATATTAGCTATATTGCTGGATAGTTTTTTATTTTTTAAAATATTGATTATGAATAAGATAGCTATTATACTTTACTGTTATTTCTCTGTTTTATGTCTAAATGCGCAAACCAAGTTCACCATCAAAGGGGATGTGACTAAGGTATCCTCCCCTATATCTAAAATATATCTCACTTATTATGCGGATGGTAAATCCAACATGGACAGCGCAATTGTGGTGAATGGTAAGTATAGTATCAGCGGAAGTTTATCAGAGCCTGTGATTGCAAATATTCGGGCAATCTATGCAGATAATCCAAATCCACGTGTAATGTCTACTGTTACAGCACAACGGGATAATAAATCCATTTTTATTGAGAACAGTAAAATGAGAATCACAAGTGTAGATTCCTTTTCTAATATCGAGATGAAGGGTTCAGCTGCCCATGAGGAATTCTTGAAATGGCAAGACTACATGAAAGAAGAAACTGAATTATCTGCGCAGCTCAATAAGCAGTATAGCGCATATGCAAAATCAAAAGATGCAGAGGGGATTAAAAAAACAAGTGCTGAGCTAACGCAGATTACAGAGAGAAAAAAGATAAAAAATAAACAATATCTCGCTGAGCATCCTTCCTCTTTGATTGCAATGTTTGTATTCAAGCAGTTTGCCGGATATGATATTGATGCGGATGTAGCAGAGCCTGTGTTTACGGCAATTGATGAAGGTGTCAGAAATAAACCATTAGGTGTTGAGATGGCAGAGAAGATTTCGATTGCTAAAAGAACAGGATTAGGCAAAATAGCTCCAGCATTTACACAGAATGATACTTTAGGATTGCCTGTTTCATTGTCTTCATTCAGGGGCAAATATGTATTGATTGATTTTTGGGCTTCTTGGTGTGGTCCATGCCGACAAGAGAATCCAAATGTTGTAAAAGCTTTTAATGATTTTAATAGTAAGGGCTTTACTGTTTTGGGAATTTCATTGGACCAGCCCAATGCAAAAGATAAGTGGTTAAAGGCCATTCATGATGATAATCTAACGTGGACGCATCTTTCAGATCTTAAATATTGGAAAAATGATGTAGCTGTTGCCTATGGAGTCCAAGCCATACCTCAAAATTATTTGATAGATCCCTCTGGAGTAATCATTGGAAAAAATCTGCGTGGAGCCGCATTACAAAAAAAATTAAGCGAACTTTTGAAGTAATTCAATTTATCTGATTTTGTTTATTACAATTAAAAAAATACATATGTACAAGCCAGTACGATTATTGACCTTTTTATTGCTATGCGTTTTTACGACCGTATTTGGTCAACAACAATTAGAAACAGTTCTTCCTCTAGATCCCAAACTTACCAAAGGTAAATTATCGAATGGGTTAACCTATTTTATTCGCGAGAATAAAAAACCTGAAAAAAAAGTCGAACTCCGTTTAGTCGTAAAAGTTGGTTCTATCATGGAGGATGATGATCAGCAAGGTTTAGCGCATATGGCAGAGCACATGGCTTTTAATGGAACAAAGAATTTCAAAAAAAATGATATCGTCTCTTATTTGCAAAGCATCGGTGTTGAATTTGGAGGAGACTTGAATGCCTACACTTCGTTTGATGAAACGGTTTATATTCTTCCTATCCCTACCGATCAGCCAGGTAATTTGGAAAAAGGATTTCAGATTTTAGAGGACTGGGCACATCAGGTTACTTATTACGATGATGATATTAACAGTGAAAGAGGAATCATTCTGGAAGAAAGCCGCTTGGGTAAAAGTGCAGATGAGCGCATGTTTAAAAAAGTGTATCCTGAACTTTTTAAAGGCTCTAAATATGCCAGACGTTTACCGATTGGTGTAGATAGTATCATCAAGTACTTTCCTCCTGATGCAATTCGTCGTTTTTATCGCGACTGGTATCGACCTGATTTGATGGCAGTAGTGGTAGTAGGTGATATTAATAAGGAAGAAGCAATCAAAATGATTGAGAAACATTTTTCGGGTTTAAGTAATCCTTCGGTTACTCGACCACGCGCATACGAAAAAGTGCCCCCTTATTCCACTTCCAATGCTATGGTAGTAACTGATAAAGAAGCAACAGGATTTGAATTCAGTATCAACTTCCCTGCAAGACTTGTTACACCTACAAGCACATTGCTTGAGTATCGGGGAGATTTGATTCGTTCTATTTACACATCATTGTTAAATAATCGATTCCGCGAATTGACTCAAAAGGCAGATCCGCCATTTGTATTTGCTGCTGCCGGATTTGAGAGTTATGCAAAATTTCATGAATCATTCAGCGTGATGGGCTCAACGGGTACACAGGATGTACAAAAAGGATTAACAGCTGCATTAACAGAAGTGGAGCGTGTTAAGCGCTTTGGTTTCACTGAACCAGAATTAGAGCGTGCCAAAAAAACTATTTTAACACAATATGAAAGACTTTGGAACAATCGAGACAAAACGGAGTCGGCTTCTTATGCCGATGAGTATATTCGTCACTTCACGGATTTAGAACCGGTACCTGGAATTGATGCTGAGTATACGTATGTAAAAGAGTTATTGCCAGGTATTAGGCTTTCAGAGGTAAATGCGCTAACTGATTTATATCGTAATGAAAAAAATACTTTCTCTTATGTTGCAGGTTTAGAGGCAATCAATCAGACAAAGCTACCAACTGCTGAAGCTATTAATGCAGCTTTACTTGCTGCTACAACTGATCAAACGATTAAGCCCTATGAGGAAAAAGCAGTTGCCACAACCTTGTTAAGTAGTGCACCACGATCAGGGACATTACGCAGTAAAAAGGGGAATAGCATTTTAGGTACTACAGAGTTGACACTTTCTAATGGGGTAACTGTTACGTTAAAATCAACTGATTTTAAAAATGATCAAATTTTGTTTGCTGCTTCTCGATATGGAGGACTTACGGCTTATTCATTAGAAGACAAGTATAGTGCCGAGAATGCTACTGCTGTGATCGGTAGTATGGGATTTGGGCAATTCTCTCCAACTGATATGCGTAAAACAATGGCTGGTAAATCAGCCACACTTAATCCGGTTATTGGACAATACACAGCTGGGTTTAGCGGAAACAGTAGCAAAAAAGATTTGGAGATGCTATTTCAGCTTTTACATCTTGAAATGCTGGAGCCTAGACTAGATAGTACACTTTACAAGTCTTTTATTCAACGTAGCAAAGCCCAAGTTGCTATGCTCAGTGCAAATCCTCAGATTGCATTTATTGACACTTTATACCAAGTGCTCTATGATAAAAATCCATTAGCTCCAACCGCCGTGCCTCGTTCAGCCAACTATGATAAAATTAAACTCGATCGTTCCCTTGCTATTTATAAAGAACAGGTAGGAGATGCTGCCGGTATGAACATTACTATTGTTGGAAGTTTTAATGAGGATACATTGATACAACTTCTTGAAAAGTATGTAGCGGGTTTACCGGCTTATCAAACTCGAGCTTTCACTGATAATAAAGTACGTCCCTTTAAAGGACAAAATGATTTTCAATTTAAAAAGGGAAAAGAAGACAAAAGTTTAATTCTTGGAATCTATCACGGAGAAGTCCCTTACAATGAAAATACATTACTTCAGCTGGAGGGATTAAGCGAGGTTATGAATATTACTATCATTGAGGAAATGCGAGAAAAAATTCAAGGTATCTATGGCGGAGGAACACAAGTACAACTCTCTAAATTTCCAGTTGGTAATTATCAATTTGTTTTGCAACTGCCTTGTGGTCCTGCAAAAGTGGATACATTAGTTAAAACATATCGCACACAGCTGGAGCAGCTTTCAAAAAACGGCGTTGATACAGGTTATATTTCAAAAGTTAAGAAAGCATGGATCGAAAAGTATAGAGTAGACAGTAAGAAAAATGAATTTTGGTTGGTGGCGCTGGAGGATATTCATATGGGTGAACGTTCAGCAGAGCGTCTTGTTAATGCCGAAAAATATTTTAATGCTTTTTCTGTGAGTGATGTAAAAAAGGCGGCGAATCTTTTATTAAATGCGAAGGGGAAAATGATCGCTGTACAAATGCCTTCTGAAATAAAGACAGAGACAAAAACAGAAACAAAAGGATTTTAAGTAAAAGAGGCGGCACTAGGCCGCCTCTTGTTTTATGTACCAACTTCCCAATTTGATTTATTCGAATTCTAATTCGTTGTTATAAAACTCCCAGGTCACACTACAGTTTTCTAATTCACTGTATTCTTCCATTTGCTGCATTAATTGTTGCAAAAACAAATTGGTATCTCCATTATGTGTGACGCCTGGAGAGATTATCTGAGTTTCCATAGTTGTTTAACTTTCTGTGTGTAAATATTAAACAAAATGAGGGAACTTCCAAATTATGCGACTTAATAATTTTAGCATTGATAATCAAACTATTAGGTACAATAGTAGTAAAATATTTTTACTTATCTTCAAATAAAGCAACAAATGGGGCCGTCAAGTGAACCTAAAAAGCTGATTTCCGTCATAGCTGCCTCCTCTGTGGGTACCTTGATAGAGTGGTATGATTTTTACATTTTTGGCAGTTTAGCTGCAGTGATTGCCACTAAGTTTTTTCCTGCTGGAAACCCAACGCTTGCCTTATTATCTACACTTGCAACATTTGCCGCGGGATTTGTGGTGAGGCCATTTGGTGCTCTCTTTTTTGGAAGGCTTGGCGATCTCGTTGGAAGGAAGTATACATTTTTATTGACTCTTGTATTGATGGGTCTCTCTACTTTTTTAATTGGCTGTATTCCATCTTATGAAACGATAGGTTATTTAGCACCTGTACTCGTGTTAGTTCTTCGTTTATTACAAGGTTTAGCATTAGGAGGTGAATATGGTGGTGCTGCTACTTATGTAGCTGAGCATGCACCCCTAGGTAAAAGAGGTTTTTGGACATCCTGGATTCAAACGACAGCAACAGCAGGTTTGTTTTTGTCATTGCTGGTAATAATTACTGTGAAAAGCAATTTATCCTCCGAAGAGTTTGCGGACTGGGGTTGGCGAATTCCCTTTTGGATTTCAATTATTATGGTAGGAGTTTCAATTTTGATACGATTGCGGATGCAAGAGTCACCTCTTTTTGCTGCTGCAAAAAAAGCAGGGACTGTCTCTACTCAACCCTTACGAGATAGTTTTGCCAACCGATATAATTTTAAGTTCGTTTTACTCGCACTACTTGGCGCTACCATGGGACAGGGTGTAGTTTGGTACACCGGTCAATTTTATGCACTTAGCTTTTTACAGAATACTTTAAAGATAGATGTTGCGCAGGCCAGTCAATTAATCATGCTTGCACTTTTATTCGCAACACCGTTTTTTGTTTTTTTTGGATGGTTATCTGACCAAATTGGTAGAAAGTGGATTATGCTTACGGGCATGCTCTTGGCTGTGATTTGTTATCGACCGCTTTATAGTGCTATGTATGAAATTGGGATTAGTGCTGGGAATGGTGATATAAAACCAGGCCTTTTATTGAATGATTTTCAGTTCTGGAAAATGGTACTTCTTGTATTTATCCAGGTACTATTTGTGACAATGGTTTATGGTCCTATAGCTGCTTTTTTAGTTGAACTTTTTCCTACTCGAATTCGCTATACTTCAATGTCATTACCTTATCATGTGGGTAATGGAATATTTGGAGGAATACTTCCTGCGATTGCCACCTATTTGTCAGCTAGAGCAATACAATTGAATGAGGTGGCCATTAAAAATGGCGTGATTCCGCCGTATAAAGAGCCTTACTTAGAAGGACTTTGGTATCCCATTGTAATAGCAGGAATTAGTTTTGTAATAGGAGCGCTTTATATTAAAGAAAGAAAAACCCCAACTGAATAATTTATGAATCAGCTAAAAAAATATCTGGGAATAGTTTGGATTATAGTAGGATTAACAGCTGGTTATTATTTATTAATCTCTCAAGCGATTCCAAAATTTACAAGTGCTCAGGCAGAGGATAGAATACCTGCCATTATTTATGCATTTATATTAACTCCACTTATTGTAGGTAGTTTTTTGATTTTTGGATTCTATGCATTAAAGGGCGAGTATGATGAGGTTGATTGAGTAATTTTGCAACATGAATGAATCCCTGTCCCGCTATTGGTATTTAGTTCAACAAGTAGGTAGTCGATATTACCTAGTGGCTGGTTTGGCGTTTCTATTATTTTACATTTTGAGAAGATCCTCTATTCAGCATAAAAAGATTCAATTAAAATTTCCCGCCAATAAGGATTATCTCCGAGAAATCTTTTACTCTTCTTTTACGATTTTTCTTTTTGCCTTGATACCTGCGTTGATTGTGTTTAATCCAACTATTCGCCCCTACACACAATTATATACCACAATTGCCGAGCGTGGTTGGTTTTATTATGTAGGTCTTTTCCCGGTTTTATTCTTTATACATGATACTTATTTTTATTGGATTCATCGGTTAATGCATCATCCCCGTTTATTTAAGTGGTTTCATCTGGTCCACCATCGTTCTACGAATCCCTCTCCTTGGGCAGCTTACGCGTTTCATCCACTCGAAGCGATATTAGAGGTGGGCATATTTGCATTGTTTCTTTTTTTGTTTCCTATTCATCGTACGCATTTAATTATATTCTTCTTTTTGTCTATTGTTTATAATGTATACGGTCATTTAGGGTGGGAGCTTTATCCTAGGGGATTTCAAAAAACCTGGATGGGAAAATGGATCAACACCTCCATCTCACACAACCAGCATCATAAGTACTTTACAGGCAACTATGGATTGTATTTTCTGTTCTGGGATCGCTGGATGGGAACGTTGCGTCCAGAATATGACTCTTCTTTTGATGAGGTGACCTCACGATAATTCTGTTAACTCATTACCTATGCAAAAGACTGCGCCTGCTTTACCTGATCTTCGCTCGCAATTTTTATTGCGCCCAGATATCACCTACCTAAATTTTGGTTCATTTGGGGCTTGTCCCAAACCTATTTTTGAGCGTTATCAGCAATACCAATTAGAATTAGAGCAAGAACCAGTGCAATTTATTGTTCAGACTGGCTTAGCGTATCTAGCAGAATCGCGTAAGGCTCTTGCAACTTATTTACATGCGGATGCGGATGATTTGGTATATGTAATCAATCCATCACATGCTGTTAACATTGTTGCCAAAAGCTTATCACTTAAGCCTGGTGATGAAGTATTGACAAGCAGTTGGGAATATGGTGCCTGTGATCGTACCTGGCAATATTATTGTGATAAATCTGGTGCTTCTTATATCAAACAACCAATTCGACTACCTATTGAAAGTGCCGAGGATTTTGTTGCTCAATTCTTAAATGGAATTTCAGATAAAACAAAATTGATTTTTCTTAGTCATATCACGAGTAGTACTGCATTACGATTTCCTGTAGAGTTAATAATAAAAGAAGCTACTAAACGAGGTATATTAACTTTTATTGATGGGGCACACGCGCCGGGCCAAATACCGCTTGATTTAAGTGCGCTTGGTGCGGATTTTTATACGGGCGCTTGTCATAAGTGGATGATGACGCCAAAGGGAAGCAGTTTTTTATATGCAAAAAAATCGCGACAAACCTTATTGGATCCCTTAGTAATTAGTTGGGGATATAATAGTGATCACCCTTCTCATTCACGTTTTTTGGATTATCATCAAACTCAGGGTACCCGAGATTTTTCTGCTTTTTTATGTATTCCTGCTGCAATTGGCTTTATGGAACAGAATAATTGGGAGCAGGTATCTGCAGCTTGTCGAGCGCTAGTACTTGACAATGCGCCTCGCTTTTATGAATTACTAGGTGCAAAGCCATTGGCTCCTTTGCGCGAGGAGTTTTTTTTACAGTTATGCAGCTTTCAACTGCCAACTACCGATGCAGAGCGGATTAAGTCAATTTTATTCAATGAATACAAAATTGAAGTACCTGTTATGCGGCATGGAGACAAGGTGTTTTTACGTTACTCCATACAGGCTTTTAACTCGCAGGCTGATTTAGATCAGTTATATAATGCACTGGCAGTTATTAAAAATCAATTTTGAAATCTATCTATTCTTAATTTTGTACTCTTAACTATTATTTTATGCGAGCTCTACTTTTATTAACGCTGTTTTTTGTATCAACTTCTTTCACTACTACAATCGATCCTACCACTATTTTGGGTGTGTGGAAAACGGGAGAAGGAACTGCACACATACAAATTGTACAAAATGGAAGTACCTTTCAAGGTAAAATTATTTGGCTGAAAGATCCAGTTGATCCTGTAACTGGAAAACCTAAGACTGATCAAAAGCATCCAGATACAAAAGTGCGTAATCGTCCAATTATTGGATTAACGAATGTGTGGGGTTTTACATATAAAGGCGATGGTGTATGGGAAGATGGAAAAATCTATGATCCCAAAAATGGTAAAACGTATGATTGTGTTATTAAGCTAAAAGATAATAATACATTAAGTGTCCGTGGATATATAGGAGTTACTTTGATTGGACGCACTGACCTGTGGACGCGACAAGCAAATTGATGCTTATTGTATAAAATTCTCAAACAAAATATTTAAGGTTGAACTTATAATAGTTGGGTAACCATCTTTATAAATTGTTTTACTTCCGTTACAAATTACTACTAGCCCAAATTTCTTTTTTGGATTAAAAAAGAAGGCACTGTTTAATCCATATGCTGAGCCTGTATGGCCAGTCAGTTCAACTCCTGGAATTAGTTTATTCGTTTTCCAGAGGGCTAATCCATACTGATCATTACCATCGGCAGACAAAGGAGTTTGCATTAGTTTTGAAGTTTTTTTCCGTAGCAATCTTCCTCCATCGTATTTGCCATGCTTACCATGCATTATCATATACTTTGCAAGTCCCTCGACAGCTATTTTCATTCCTCCTGTTGGCGAAAAAATGGGGGTGCTTCTGCCCATTTTATAATTCACTAACTCTGTTGCTCTTGATGCATATGCTCCCAGATTGGGGGTGAATTTTTCCTCTTTCCCATTGAACTCATAAAGCATGGCAAATTTTGTCTGATCAAGTGAGTCAATATTGTATCCTCCTTCTATGCCAAGGGGGTTTAAAATTTGTTTTTTTATGTACGAGTCGAAACGTTCTCCAGTTAGCCGCTCTAGTATAGTTCCTGCTATATTAAAATTCAGGTTACAATATTGATAACCTTCTCCAGGTGCATAGGTATTATAGCATTTTTGATAATTATTACTCGTTGACGGATCTACTACATCTAAATTAAAATAGCCCTGGCTATCGTTTAAAGAAGATCGATGAGATAATAACATGCGTAGCGT
>JBILMC010000082.1:0-6039 GCA_044375755.1 Chitinophagaceae bacterium | reverse complement strand
CCAATTATTCTAGCCATGATTGATGAACTTCCCTGGATTGATTTTGTTAACTATAAAGATGAATGTTCCGGGTAAGACCGCAAAAATAAGTTTTGCCCATTAATTTTGCCCCCCGCATGCGTAATACTCCCTTTTGGTGGATTTTTCTTGGATTTGTCTTTCTGCTTGATTGGTATGTTTTCCAGGCTGTCCGTACCTTGACAGTTAGTCTGCCCGACAGAAACCGTGCTATTATTCACTCCATATACTGGTGTGTCTCTATTTTGAGTATTGGATTTCTACTTTTTTTGCCCCTTTTTTTTTCTAAGCCGGGTCCTCATTATGCCCGCTCAACCATTTTTGCAATTATCGCGTCACTTTTCTTTTTGACGGACGATCTAAGAAGGGTTGTGCAGTGGGTTGGTGTAAAATTTTTCACTCGTACTACTTCTATCGTTGCAGGAGGAGACCTACTATCTCGCTCTGTTTTTCTGAGTTGGGCAGGATTATTGGCGGGTACAGGTTTATTTGGGGCATTGACGTATGGAATGAATAACAAGTATCGTTATCAGCTTCGGTCCAAGCGATTGAATTTTCCAAATTTGCCACCGTCATTTAATGGGTTGAAAATTGTTCACCTTTCTGATATACATGCAGGAAGTTTCTCTGATAAAGTAGCGGTGGAAAGAGGTATCCGCTTAATTATGGAGCAAAGGCCTGATCTTATTTTATTCACTGGTGATCTGGTTAATAATCTGGCTTCTGAAATGGACGAATATTGGGAATTATTTTCTCAATTGAATGCCCCTTTGGGAGTTTTTTCTATTACCGGGAATCATGATTACGCCGATTATGTACAATGGGACTCTCTTGAAGCAAAAAAAACCAATTTTCAGCAACTCATGCAGGTGCATAAGAAAATGGGTTGGCAATTACTAATGAATGAGCATGTCGTGTTGCAGCGTGATCAAGATCAAATTGCCATTATTGGAATTGAAAACTGGAGTGCAAAAAGTAGATTTCCAAAGTATGGTGATTTAGGTAAAGCATTTAGTGGTGCCGAACAGATTCCTTTTTCAATTTTGCTGAGTCACGATCCCTCGCACTGGCGAGCCCAAGTGTTGGCTAATTATCCTACCATTTCTCTTACGTTATCAGGGCATACACATGGAATGCAATTTGGAGTGGAATTGCCTGGGGTAAGATGGAGTCCGGTTCAGTATGTTTATGCAGAGTGGGCGGGTCTTTATGAGCAGCTTGACCAAAAACTGTATGTAAATCGTGGATTCGGCTTTATTGGGTATCCTGGTCGCGTGGGTATTCTACCTGAGATAACGGTAATCGAATTATTTTCAAAAGATTAACACCCGGTGGAAAAGAATGCGGCGTGATGCAGCATTTAAGACAGGTATATTTGTCTTAACCATAATCCATTTGCTATGCGAGTATCCTTTTTATTAATTGTATCAGCTTTACTGATCTCATTACAATCCAACGGACAGTTTCATGTAGGTGTAAAAGCAGGCGCTAATGTTAATAAGGTTGAGGACAAATCCTACAATGAGTTACTAAAGTATGGCTATATGCTTGGTGCGTTTGCTGAAATCAAACTATCTAAAAAATTTTATATTCAGCCTGAAATTCAAATTAATCAATTTAACACTAGTTTTGATACCAGTCTTGGCAATATTTCTTTGCCAGGCATCATTAGTGCTAAACTTGACTACCTGTCCATACCCATTCTTCTTAACTACCGTTTAGGAGGAGGATTCTTAAGTCTCCAAGTGGGCCCTCAGTATGGCATACTTCTTAACAAGGATAAATCCCTCGCCCAAAATATTAGCGATGCATTTCGAGGGGATGATTTTTCTATGCTAGGAGGCATACAACTTAAAGCAGGCGCTTTTCGAATTAATGGGAGATACTTTGTGGGCCTTAGTAACATAAATGATATCACGAATGATAGCAAGTGGAAAAACCAAGGATTTCAGCTGTCAATAGGCCTTACTTTCTTCTAATTTGCAACCATTTTGTCAGTTCTGGCCCTAGGGGCATGATTGTTGAAACATTGTTATCCAACATTCTGCCCCTTTTTTATTGCTATTTTTAGCAATGGTGTGACAGAATGACCAAATTAATAGCATGCAAGTAAATAATTTCATATTGGGGCCTGAAGAAGAGATGGACTTCTTACCAATTATCCCACTCAATGAAGGAAGCCAGGAAGATGGTCAGGAAATTGTGGTTCCTGCCACCATCGCTCTTTTACCACTTCGTAACACAGTTCTATTTCCCGGCGTTGTAATTCCCATAACTGTTGGTAGAGACAAAAGCATAAAAGCAGTTCAAGACGCCTATAAGGCCGATAAGTTAATTGGTGTAGTTGCCCAAAAAGACAGCAACGTAGAAGATCCGGGTGTGAATGATTTAGAGCAAGTAGGTACTGTTGCTAAGATTGTGAAGTTGATTAAAATGCCTGATGGCGGTACTACTATTATTATTCAGGGAAAGGTTCGGTTTAGAATTGATTCTATTGTCGAAGAGGATCCTTATTTCAAAGCGGCCATCACTACCTTGATTGAAGAGCCTGCCCCAACAGATGAGGACTTCAATGCATATGTTGCAAACATAAAAGAGCTAGCCTCCCAGATTATCCAGCTTTCTCCTAATATTCCCACAGAAGCTGGGATTATTCTACGTAACATAGAGAATCCTTCTTTTCTGATCCATTTTGTTTCTAGTAATCTGAATACAGAGATTAAAGAGAAACAAAAATTGTTAGAAACAGATCAAATACGGCAGCGTGCTGATTTGTTGATGCAGCTTTTACAACGCGAATTGCAGTTTGCAGAGTTACGCAATAAGGTTACAGCTAAAACGCGTACCGAGTTAGATAAGCAGCAGCGAGAGTATTTTTTACAGCAGCAGCTAAAGAGCATTAAAGAGGAATTAGGGGGAGATACCAACGCGCAGGAAGTTCGTGAAATGCAGAAAAAGGCTGAACAAAAAAAATGGCCCGAAACTGCACGAGCTGCTTTTCAAAAGGGAATTGAAAAGTTAGAACGAATGCATCCTAGCACTCCCGATTATTCTGTTGTTTACAATCACTTAGATCTAATGCTGGATTTGCCTTGGGAATCTTATACGGAAGATCATTATGATCTGAAAAAGGCACGCTTAACGCTCGACAAAGAGCACTATGGGATGAAGCGTATCAAAGAAAGAATACTGGAATACCTGGCTGTACTAAAACTGAAAGGAGATTTAAAGAGTCCTATTCTTTGCTTTGTGGGTCCTCCTGGTGTTGGTAAAACTTCTCTGGGAAAAAGTATTGCAACTGCGTTAGGACGAAAATACAGCCGCCTTAGTTTAGGTGGTATGCATGATGAAAGTGAAATTCGTGGTCATCGTAAAACTTATATTGGAGCCATGCCAGGACGGATCTTGCAATCTATTCGCAAGGTTCAATCCTCTAACCCAGTAATGATTCTGGATGAGATTGATAAAATTGGCAATGATTTTAGAGGAGACCCTTCTTCTGCTCTTTTAGAGGTGTTAGATCCGGAACAAAACAGTACTTTCTATGATAACTATCTTGAGTTGGAATATGATTTGAGTAAGGTTTTGTTTATTGCAACAGCGAATAGTTTACAAAGTATACAGCCTGCATTACGTGACCGATTGGAAATTATAGAGCTAAGTGGTTATGCGGTAGAAGAGAAAGTAGAAATTGCTAAGCGCCATTTGATTCCAAAGCAAAAAGAGTTGCATGGCTTAAAAAGTACACCTCTACGTTTTACTGATAAATTGGTGGAGAAAATCATTCAAGATTACACAAGAGAGAGCGGAGTTCGTGAGTTAGATAGACAGTTGGCTTCTATCATGCGCTACGAAGCAAAGGAGTTAGTAATCAAAGAGAAAATAAAACCAACAATGGCTCCCTCTCAAGTTGAAAAAATTTTGGGAAAACCTCGATATAGTAATGATCAGTACAAAACAGCTTCAATTCCAGGTGTTGCTGTAGGATTAGCCTGGACCTATGTTGGGGGAGATATCTTATTTATAGAAGCCAGCACTTGTGAGGGAAAAGGTGAATTAAAGCTCACTGGTAATCTTGGAAATGTAATGAAAGAAAGTGCTTCAACTGCATTAACCTACTTGCAGAGTAATGCAAGAAAATATAAAATTGATCCTGCGTTATTTGCCAAAACAAACATACATATTCACGTGCCTGAAGGGGCTGTGCCCAAAGATGGACCCAGTGCTGGTATTACGATGATGACGGCAATCGCTTCAGCATTAACGGGTAAAAAAGTAAAGTCATATTTGGCAATGACTGGCGAAATCACATTGAGAGGGCAAGTCCTGCCAGTTGGAGGAATACAGGAGAAAGTGTTGGCAGCAAAGCGTGCAGGTTTGAAAGATATTATCCTTTGTGCACAAAATGAAAAAGATGTATTGGAGATAGATCCTTCCTTTATAAAGGGGGTTCGCTTTCATTATGTAAAAACGATGGCACAGGTATTGGAGATTGCTCTTTCTTAACTACGAAGCACCTCGATTTTCCCACTGTTCCACTTTATTAATGCTGAAGGACTATTCTCGGTTGTTTCCGTTTGTCGCCACTGTACTACATAATCTACCCCATCGGTAATGGCTTGATTGATTTGTTTAAATGTCGCTGGTGCTAAATCTCCGGAGAAATTAGCAGAGGTGGAAACGATCGGTTTTTGAAATCGTTTGATCAGATGCCTACAAAAATCATCTTTACAAATTCTTATTGCAATAGTACCATCTTGGTTAACTAAATTAGTTGCTAACCCAATTGCGCTCTCGTAGATGACAGTGGTTGGTTTTTGACAAGTTTCTAAATAGTCAAATAGCTGCATGTCTGGGGCGGCTACATATTGTAAAATGTCTCTTTCTTCGGTAACTAGCACAATCATCGATTTCTGCTCGCACCGTTTTTTTAGTTGATAAAGTTTCTCAACGGCTTGTTCGTTCGTCGCATCACAACCAATGCCCCAAATTGTATCTGTAGGGTAAAGAATGAGTCCACCTTGTCGGAGCACGTCTATGCAATGTCTAATATCATTTTCAAAAACCTCCATCTGCCTTTCAATGATTAACCAATCAGTTTGTTATAAATAGCCATCACTGCCGCAGCTGTTTTTTCTATTGTAAAAAGATTAGCATGTTGATTGCTTAGTTGAATTTTATTTTTTACCTCTTCTGGGTGATGTAAAATGAATTGTAGCTGTTTTGCAATTTGTTCAGGTTGATAAGGGTCTACATAAAATGCACCGGGCCCACCGGCCTCTGGTAAGCAGGATACGTTAGAAGTAATCACGGGGATGCCGCTGCTGATTCCTTCTAATACCGGAATGCCAAATCCTTCAAATGTGGAAGGGTAAATCAGAGCAGTGGCAAGCTGATATATCGCAGGGAAGTCTGTGGCGGTGATAAATCCGCGATCCGTATTGATTGAATTGTTATCTGATAAAAATAGGACTGTTTGTTGTAAATTATTTTTTGCAATAAATGACTCCACCTTTTTTTTATAGGTGCCGCCATTGCCGATAATCACCAGGGGTAGTCTTTCCTCTTTGTTTAGATGTAGAAGTGCTTGGCAAATAGCAAGAAGATTTTTTCGCTCTATGATTGAGCCCACTGACAAATAAAATGAGGAGGGAAGATTGTACTTTACTCGGATTCTTTCTTTTTCAGCCCCATCCACTTTTTGCAAAAATGCTGGATTGCAGCTTTGGAAACAAACGGTAATTTTTTCTGCGGGTGTGCCATAGATATTGATTAAATCCTCTTTTGTTTGCTGGCTGATCGCAATGATTTGATCCGAATGCTCACAAGCGTATTTAAATTTATTGCGATAAATTTTTCTATCGATCCATTTATACTGATTGGGATAACGCTCAAAAATCAAATCATGCATGGTTACTACCGAAGGGATTCCTTTTTTATGAATCCCGTAAGGAATTTCATGGCTGAGTCCGTGATAGAGATCTGCTGTATGTTTTTTTAATTCAGTCAGACACCCTGAAG
>JBILMC010000042.1:0-8641 GCA_044375755.1 Chitinophagaceae bacterium | reverse complement strand
GATTCCGGTTTTGCACCTAGCGCAGAACACCTTTGGTGGATGGCTGAGTAAAGAGGTGATGGATTATGTTGCAGGGTTACTCTCTATCACGCCTATTGAGGTGTATGAGGTGGCCTCCTTTTACACCATGTTCAATTTGCAACCGGTTGGAAAGCATCTTTTAGAAGTGTGTCAAACAGGTCCTTGTATGTTAAATGGGAGTGAATCCATTATTGACTATATCTATGAAAAATTAGGTATTCGTCCGGGTGAAACTACAGCTGATGGATTATTTACATTGAAGACAGTAGAGTGCTTAGGGGCTTGTGGGTACGCGCCGATGTTGCAATTAGGTGAGCATTACCGTGAACACTTGACTAAGGAGAAAATTGATGCATTGATCGAATCATGTAAATCTAATCTCGCTAACGCGTAAGTGTATGGGAAGAAAATTATTACTAGAAAAAGTACATGTAGAGAACATCCGCTCTTACGATGTATATCGAAAAGAAGGAGGTTATCGAAGTGTTGAAAAAGCATTGAAAACATTCTCGCCTGATCAGATAACTGAAGAGGTTAAAAAAAGTGGTTTAAGAGGAAGAGGCGGTGCTGGATTTCCAACTGGCATGAAATGGAGTTTCTTGGCAAAACCAGAGGGTGTTCCCCGTTACTTAGTGGTTAACGCAGATGAATCAGAGCCTGGCACGTTCAAGGATCGATACTTGATGGAGTTCATTCCTCATTTGCTCATCGAAGGAATGATTGTGTCTTCTTACGCATTGGGATCTAACAATTCTTATATCTATATACGAGGCGAATATGCCTGGATTACACACATCTTAGAGCAAGCTATCGAAGAGGCACGTCAAAATGGATGGTTAGGAAAAAATATTTTGGGCACAGGATTTGACTGTGACATTTTTGTACAAAGAGGAGCTGGTGCATATATCTGTGGTGAAGAAACGGCTTTATTAGAATCGCTGGAGGGTAAGAGAGGTAACCCGCGTATCAAACCTCCATTTCCTGCTGTAAAAGGATTATGGGGTTGCCCAACAGTAGTGAATAATGTGGAGACGATTGCTGCGTTGGTCCCCATTATTAATGAGGGAGGAGAAGAGTATGCAAAAATTGGAATTGGAAAATCAACAGGTACCAAATTGATATCTGCTTGTGGTAATATTAACAAGCCTGGTGTGTACGAAATTGATATGACCATTTCTGTAGAAGAGTTTATTTACAGTGATGAGTATTGTGGAGGAATCCCCAAGGGTAGAAAATTAAAAGCCTGTATCCCCGGTGGTTCATCAGTGCCCATTTTGCCCGCTAATTTGTTATTGAAAACAGCAAAGGGCGAAACGCGCATGATGACGTATGAAAGTTTGGCTGATGGTGGTTTTGCAACTGGATCAATGATGGGTTCTGGTGGTTTTATTGTGATGGACGATTCACAGTGTGTGGTAAGACATACCTATACATTGGCTCGTTTTTATCGTCATGAAAGTTGCGGACAATGTTCTCCTTGCCGTGAAGGAACAGGATGGATGGAGAAGATTCTTTGGAATATCGAAACTGGAAAAGGTAAGATGAGTGATATTGATCTTCTCTGGGATATCCAGCGTAAGATTGAGGGCAATACCATCTGTCCGCTTGGAGATGCAGCGGCTTGGCCTGTTGCAGCAGCGATTCGTCATTTCAGAGATGAATTTGAATGGCATGTGACAAATCCTCAAGAAGCACAACAACGTAATTATGGATTAGCTCATTATGCAGATGCACTAGCTGTGCCTGTTGCCTAATGATTGACTAAAAGAAATTGAATATGGCAGACGAAATAAAAAAAGCACCAGCCGCTGTAAAAGTGACCATCGACAACATTACTGTTGAGGTTCCTGCTGGTACCACCATCCTTAACGCTGCTCGTCAAATTGGAGGAGATGTGACGCCTCCTGCTATGTGTTACTATAGTAAGCTAGAGGGAAGTGGTGGTAAGTGTAGAACTTGTTTAGTGGAAGTTGCAGCGGGCTCTGCCGCTGATCCACGTCCAATGCCAAAGTTGGTGGCCAGTTGTCGTACCACTGTCATGGATGGAATGGTTGTAAAAAATATCACAAGTGATCGCGTACAGGATGCACGGGCGGGTGTAGTTGAATTTTTATTACTCAATCATCCGTTAGATTGTCCGGTTTGTGATCAGGCAGGTGAATGTCATTTGCAAGATCTCGGTTATGAGCATGGCAAAGAGGGCACACGTTTTGAGTTTGATCGTCGCACTTTTGAGAAAGAAGATATTGGCCCCACTATTCAGTTGCACATGAATCGTTGTATTCTGTGTTATCGTTGTACGTATGTGGCAGATCAGTTAACAGATAATCGTGTGCATGGCGTATTAGACCGAGGTGATCATGCGCAGATTTCTACGTATATCTCCAAGGCTATCGATAATAATTTTAGTGGCAACATGATCGATGTGTGCCCAGTTGGCGCACTGACAGATAAAACATTTCGATTCAAAAACAGGGTTTGGTTTACCAAGCCAGTTGATGCACATCGCGATTGTCCGGACTGCTGCGGAAAGGTCACCTTATGGCAACGCGGTGATGAGGTTTTGCGCGTAACAGCTCGTAAAGATGAGTGGGGTGAAGTGAAAAGTTATGATGGCAAACCCGGATGGATTTGCAATACCTGTCGCTTTGAAAAGAAAAAAGCAAGTGATTGGACGATTGAAGGCCCCACTATGATTAATAGGCATTCTGTGATTTCACAAGGTCACTATCTCAATAAGCAACAGCCTAAAGAAACTATTCAAGAAGTGATGGGAGGACTAAAACCTCGTTTGTTGATGGATATTCATGAGGTAAGTGAGGTGAACAAGCTTGAATTGAGTGAACTACCCGGTGCTGCGACTAGTCAACAATATAAAACCAACTCCAACGAGAGTTCAAATAAAACTATATAATGGATTTTGCTGCTATTACTTTATGGTTTTTATTGGAGAAGGTAATCCTAATTGCAGCGATTATCGGTCTCTCCTTTTTTGTGGCCATGTATACAACGTTGGCCGAGCGCAAAGTTGCTGGATGGATGCAGGATCGAATGGGCCCCAACCGCGCTGGTCCTTTTGGAATTCTTCAACCTCTTGCAGACGGAGGCAAACTTTTTTTTAAGGAAGAAATTATTCCTGTTACTTCTAATCGGATTTTGTTTTTGTTAGGACCCGCGCTTGCAATGATTGTTGCATTAGTGACAAGTACAGTTATTCCATGGGGGGCACCTGTTGTGACTACAACCGGGACCATTGCTCTACAGGTTACGGATGTAGACATGGGAATTTTGATTGTATTTAGTGTAGTGAGTGTAGGCGTATATGGAATTATGATTGGAGGGTGGGCTTCCAATAATAAGTTCTCATTGCTGGCTGCTATTCGTGGTGCTTCGCAGATGGTTTCTTATGAGTTGCCTATGAGTTTGGCACTGATTGCCATATTATTTATGACGGGATCACTCAAAATGAGTGAAATTGTTTTGTATCAAATTAATCATGGGTGGAATGTGGTCTATCAACCGCTTGGATTTTTACTTTTCTTCATTTGTGCACTAGCAGAGTGCAATCGTACTCCATTTGACTTACCAGAAGCAGAGAATGAGTTAAACTTTGGTTATCACCAAGAATACTCTTCTATGAAATTAGGGTTCTACCTGTTTGCAGAGTATATCAACATGTTCGTAAGCAGTGCAGTAATGGCAACATTGTTTTTGGGTGGCTATGATATTCCGTTTGTTAATGAGGCTGCTTGGGGTCTTTCTCCTTGGGTTTATTCACTATTGAGTTTTGGGGTATTAATGGCCAAAGTCAGTTTTCTGTTATTTGTGTTTATCTGGATTCGTTGGACTATTCCACGATTCCGTTATGACCAACTCATGAATCTAGGTTGGAAAAAAATGATACCTCTTGCACTTTTCAATATGCTGTTAAGTGCCGCCATTCTATTATGGCTAAAATCATAATCTGAAAAGTGAGATTGACTATGCAACTAACACAACGTTCAAAATCAGTAGACCGCAGCCCAATGACTTTCTTGGAAAGTCTTTATTTGTGGAATATTATGAAAGGCATGGCGATCACCCTTCGTCATCTATTTAAAAAGAAGGCAACCATTCAGTATCCAGAAGAGAAGCGTCCGTTCTCACCGATATTTCGTGGATTGCATGTATTGAACAGAGATGCCGAAGGGCGTGAAAATTGTACAGCCTGTGGCTTGTGTGCCGTAGCTTGTCCGGCCGAAGCAATCACAATGGAAGCGGCTGAACGTTTACCCGGAGAAGAAAAATTGTACAGAGAGGAAAAGTATGCCGCTAAGTACGAGATCAATATGTTACGTTGTATTTTTTGTGGCTTGTGCGAAGAAGCCTGTCCAAAGGATGCCATTTACTTATCGCAAACTTTTGCGCCAGCCAATTATGGACGCAAAGGATTTATATATGGGAAAAATGAATTATTGATTCCACATCCCATTAATGAACGTGAAGCTTATTTTAAAGCATTGGGTGATCGAACTCCTTCTGCCCGAATTCAAAATCAACCAAACGCATGAGTATTTCCCATTTACTTTTTTGGATTTTATCTGTAACGGCCTTGTTTAGTGCCCTGATGGTTGTGACCAGTCGTAACCCTGTTTATAGTGTAATATGGCTGATTGTGACATTTTTTGCAATCTCTGGCCATTATATATTGTTGAATGCCCAGTTTTTGGCGGTCGTTAATATTATTGTATATGCAGGAGCTATTATGGTTCTTTTCCTATTTGTGATCATGTTGATGAATCTCAATAAAGAAACTGAACCTGCTCGTCACAAATGGTTGCAGTTTGCTGGGGCTGTTAGTGGTGGAGCACTGTTGTTAGTATTAGTGTCAGCTTTGAAAAATACAGAGTTAAAATCACAACAATCTTTATTGGTAGAGGGACATATTGGTTTAATTAAAACCTTGGGACAAGAGCTGTTTTCGACCTATGTTATTCCTTTTGAATTGAGCAGTATTCTGTTTTTAAGTGCGATGGTAGGCGCTGTATTGATTGGTAAAAAAGATTAATCTGATTGAAATGCCGATAAACTATTATCTCTTTTTGGCAATTGCCTTGTTCTCCATTGGAGTGGTTGGCGTGTTAACCCGTCGAAATGCGATCATCATATTCATGTGTATTGAATTGATGTTAAATGCTGTCAATCTGCTGCTGGTCGCTTTTTCAAAAATGCATTATCAGCAAGCCGCTGCTGCTGCATTGCCAATTGCTAATCCAGGCGTGGACGGTCAGTTATTTGTATTTTTTATCATGGTAGTGGCTGCTGCCGAAGTGAGCGTAGGCTTAGCTATCATTGTAATGCTCTACCGTAATATTCACTCTGTCGATATCAATTTTTTAAACCGATTGAAACACTGATCACTGACTGCTTATGCAAGCTTTATTTAAACTCGCCTTTTTAATTCCTCTTTTGCCCTTGATTGGTTTTTTGATCAATGGGTTGGGACGCAATTTTCTTTCCAAGCGTGTTTCTGGAATTGTAGCCTCTGGTATGGTCCTTTTTTCTTTTTTGCTAAGCCTTCAGGTTTTTAGCGAAGTAAGAGAAGGCGCTAGTGCGGTGATTAGCTATTTTGATTTTATTCGAATTCAGGGATTACAAATTCCATTTTCCTTTCAAATTGATGCCTTAACCTCTTTGTTTCTTCTCATCATAACGGGGGTTGGTTTTTTAATTCATGTGTATTCTACCTCCTATATGCATGAGGAGTCGGATGCATCCTTTGCTCGTTATTTTGCCTACCTCAATTTGTTTGTCTTCTCCATGTTGTTATTGGTGATGGGAGGAAACTACGTCATCCTATTTATCGGTTGGGAAGGAGTAGGGCTTTGTTCTTATTTGTTAATTGGGTTTTGGTTCAAGAATCCTGCTTATACAAAAGCAGCTAACAAAGCATTCATTATGAATCGTATTGGTGATCTTGCTTTTCTATTAGCTGTCTTTTGGCTTATTATTAAAACCGGATCTGCTAATTACGGCGAGGTTTTTTCTTTTATCACTTCTAATCACGGTACGCCAAAATTTACCACTACAGATATTACAATTGTTAGTTTATTGCTATTTGTAGGTGCTACCGGTAAAAGCGCACAGTTGCCTTTGTATACTTGGTTGCCAGATGCGATGGCGGGGCCTACTCCTGTATCTGCATTGATCCATGCTGCGACCATGGTAACGGCTGGTATTTATATGATTGCACGTAGCAATGTTTTGTATTCGCTTGCTCCGATGACTCTTTCCATCATCAGCTGGGTTGGATTGGCTACGGCTCTACTAGCTGCCACCATTGCATTACGGCAATATGATATTAAAAAAGTACTTGCCTATTCCACAGTTAGCCAGTTGGGCTTTATGTTTTTGGCCATAGGATCTGGTGCATATCTCGCTGCTGTGTTTCATGTAATGACGCACGCCTTTTTTAAAGCATTATTGTTCTTAGGAAGTGGTAGCGTAATCCATGCAATGGGTGGTGAACAAGATATCCGAAAAATGGGTGGGCTTGCTGGAAAATTAAAAGTAACACATGCTACATTTTTGATAGGATGTTTGGCGATTGCCGGAATTCCACCACTCAGTGGTTTCTTTTCTAAAGATGCGATTTTGTTAAGCGTGTTTGTTCATAATCCGATTCAATATGGCATCGCAGTCTTTACTGCGTTGCTGACTGCCTTTTATATGTTCCGCTTATTGGTTATTACTTTTTATGGATCATTCCGCGGCACAGAAGAGCAGCTGCATCATTTGCATGAAAGTCCCTGGGTTATGTTATTGCCGTTGGTGTTACTAGCCCTCCTTTCTATTGCTGGTGGTTGGATAGGTATTCCAGCTGTATTAACGGAAGGGGCGGACTCTCTTGGTCAATTTTTGTCACCGATACTACCTACACTTTCTCACGCTATCTCACATGAAACAGAGTTGTTGTTAATGGGCTCAACCACTCTACTTGTGGTGGTAGTGATCATTGCTGCTTGGCTCATTTATAGCAAACGTACAGAGCAACAGTCCGCCGGTATTTTACGAGTGTTTGAAAATAAATGGTATGTAGATGAATTATATGAAAACATCATTGTAAAACCGCTGGTTCGTCTTTCTGCGTTTTTGCGTGAGTGGGTAGAGTCTCGCCTGATAGATGGGTTGGTAAATGGAGTAGGAAGATCTGTACAATATACCGGAAGACAATTACGGTTTTTACAGAGCGGACAGATTGGGAATTATGTTTTATTGATGGTGGTAGCGATGGTGATTATTTTATTTGTTCAGTTTTTTATTAGAAAATAAAAAAGTGCAAGACGCATAAATTATGGCTGCATTATTACTGTTATTAGTCCCTATTATCGGAGCAGGTTTTCTCTTTATCTACCAGGGAAACGCTCGCTTCACTTCTTTGGCTGCTTTAAAAGTAGCCATTGCATCCTTGCTGGTAATGTTGGCAAGCCTGGTTTGGTGGACTACACCTGAGATGCTCCAATTTTCTGTTCCTTGGTTGTCTTCGGTGGGCAGTGCTTTTAGTTTAAAAATGGATGGGCTGGGAAAGATCTTATGTTTGTTAAATGTCATCGCCTACTTCTTACTATTTATTTACATGCAGCAAAAAGAGGTTTCAAGGCCCCATGCATTCTATGGCTGGTTATTATTAGCGCAAGCAGGAATGAATGGTGTTTTTTTAGCTACTGATTCATTGCTCTTTTACTTCTTTTGGGAGCTTGCGTTGATTCCAATGTATTTTTTAGCATCTCAATGGGGAGGTGCTCGCCGCATTGCAGTTACATTTAAGTTTTTTGTCTATACTTTTTTTGGATCTGTGTTAATGCTGGTAGGTATTTTGTATTTGCAATCATTAACTGCGGATCACTCATTCTCTATTGAGAGTTTTAGAAAACTGCGCTTGTCTGCAGATCAACAGTCTTGGTTATTCTGGCTTTTCTTTTTGTCTTTTGCAATCAAGTTGCCCGTTTTCCCTTTTCATACCTGGCAGCCCGACACTTATGAGGAGTCGCCAACTCCTGTCACAGCTATCTTAAGTGCTGTGATGGTTAAAATGGGAATCTTAGGGTTATTAAGATGGCTTTTGCCGTTACTTCCTATTGCCTCTTACATGTGGGGAGATGTTGTTATGTCACTGGCTGTAGCTGGAATTGTTTACGGTTCGTTGTTAGCAATGCGCCAAACAGATATAAAAAGATTGATTGCATATTCTTCAATCGCACATATCGGTTTGTTATCTGCTGCCGCCTTTGCGCTAAATATTTCAGCCTATCAAGGATTATTATTACAGTCATTTACTCACGGAATCAATATACTTGGTATGTGGATGCTGGTTGATATTATTGAAAGTAGAACCGGTACGCGTGATATGCGCTCACTCGGTGGTCTCGCTCAGCATTCACCTGTGTTGACTATCTTCTTTGTCATAATTGCCCTAGCTAATATTGCGCTTCCACTCACTAATGCATTTGTAGGTGAATTTTTACTCTTTAACGGATTGCTATCTACTCCCTCTAATTACTATTGGGTTATAGCATCAGTAGGTGGGTTGGGTATTATTCTTTCGGCAGTATACACGTTGCAAATGATTCGCGCCATTTTT
>JBILMC010000093.1:0-5381 GCA_044375755.1 Chitinophagaceae bacterium | reverse complement strand
CTGCTCGATTTAATAAATTTTGACAGGCGGCTTTTTGTAGAACATCTAGTAATTCTTGTTCGGTTGCTGTAGGATTAACAAAGAAGAGATTCTCTCTAATCGTGCCAGAAAAAAGTTGTGTATCCTGTGTGACAAATCCAATTTGATTGCGAAGGTCTTCAAAGTTGATACTGTCTTCGTCAATTCCATTATAGAGAATTCGTCCGCTCTCTGGTCTATATAGACCCACTAATAATTTCATCATAGTGGTTTTACCAGAACCCGATGGTCCCACAAATGCAATCGTTTCACCTGTTTTTACTTCGAAGCTAATACCATTTAATGCTTTTTGTCGGGCTGTTGGATGCTGAAAACCTACATTTTCAAACTCTAATTTTTGGATACCTCCTAGCGGCGTGGGAGAAGCGGGCACTCTTTCCGGCTCTTTTTCCATTAGTTGGTTAAAATTCTCTAAAGAGGTTTGCGCTTCCCGGTAGGTGAGGATGATATTTCCTATTTCTTGGAGCGGTCCAAAAACAAAGAAGGAAAAAATTTGCATAGTGACGAGCTCGCCTGCATTCATTTCATGGCGAAAAATTAGTACCAATAGCATAAATAAAATGATCTGACGAAGCGTATTGACAAATGTGCCTTGCAAAAAGCTGATACTTCTGATTTTTTTTACCTTGGTTAATTCCAGACCCAGAATTTTAAATGTATTACGGTTCAGGCGAGCTACTTCCTGTTCTGTGAGTCCCAAACTTTTTACTAATTCGATATTGCGGAGTGATTCGGTGGTTGATCCAGCTAGTGCCGTTGTTTGGGAAACTATTTTTTTCTGTATTACTTTCACCTTTTTACTAAATAAGTTGGAGAAGTAAACAAGTAGAAAAATCCCACCAAAATAAAAAATGGGAAGCCTCCAGTCAATGGCCGTTGCATATACAGCTACAAAAATGATTCCTATGATAACGGGGAATAAGACGTTGATAAATGAAGAAACCAGTCGCTCAGTGTCTACTCTTACTTTTTGAAGTATACTCAGTGTTTCTCCGCTTCGTGCATCTTCAAATTCTCGAAATGGGAGTTTCATGGCGTGTTTTAAGCCCTCAGTAAAAACCGCTGCTCCAAACTTTTGCGTTATTAAATTGAGTGTATAATCTTGAAAGGCCTTAGCAATCCGGCTAACCATTGCTACGGAGACGGAGGCCGTGAGTAAGGCTAAAACACCATAATGTGGTAAGGGTTGAAATGAAAAAAAGAATTTTCTATACGTGTATTCCGCTGGATGTTGCGAAAAATCGTTGGCCAGATTAACCAATTTTCCAAAAATAATTGGATCAACCAGTGAAAAGCCAATATTAGTTGCAGATAAAATCAGCACAAGACTTACTAGCCAGCGATGAGGTTTTAAATAGCGAAAAAGTATTTTCATGCACACAGTTTAAGCTGTAGCAAAGGTCGTTTAAAATGCGCATTAAATTGGTAATTATAATTGTTCTCGATCCAAATTTCGAAAGCTGATGGCTTCTGCTAAATGCGTAGCTTGAATGCGATCTGCCTGATCAAGATCAGCAATGGTTTGTGCAATTTTTAAAATTTTATCATAGGCCCTGGTGGAAAGGTTTAATTTTTTTAATGCAAGTTCTATTAACTTTTTACCCGCTTCATCTACTTTACATTTTTCCTGAACGGCTTTTGGAGTTGCCTGCCCATTACAGTTTATTCTGTCAAAGACTTTCCATCTTTCTTGTTGAAGGGCCCGTGCTGCTTTGATGGCATCAATCGTTGCTTTATGATTCCCTTTTGCGTTACTCTCATTTATAAGCACCTCAGTTTTGTCAAGGGGTTTAACCTCTACATGGAGATCAATTCTGTCTAGTAATGGGCCAGATATTTTATTTCTATATCGATGAATTGTTCCTGGAGGGCAAATGCAGTTTTTTGTTGGATGGGTAAAATAACCACACGGACACGGATTCATTGCGGCGATCAACTGAAAGTTAGCAGGATACACACGGGTTTGCCCACCTCTGGAAAGCACGATCCGGTATTCTTCCATCGGTTGACGAAGTGCTTCTAGTACGTTACGTTTAAATTCAGGTAATTCATCTAAAAAGAGAACTCCATGATGTGCCAGTGTAATTTCTCCAGGTTGAAGGGTGCGTCCTCCTCCGATCAAACCTGCATCCGATAGTGAATGATGTGGGTTTCTGAATGGTCTTTTCAAGTTGTGTGAATCAAGAACTACGGGTAGTCCAATTGCAGAAAAGATTTTGAAGGTTTCAATGGCTTCTTGACGAGATAGTGGAGGCAATAATGAAGTCATTCTTTTTGCTAACATCGTTTTACCTGCACCTGGCGGACCCATTAGTAGCAAATGATGGCCACCGGCTGCTGCAATTTCAAGGGCGCGCCGCTAGTGGGTTTTCTTGTTCAGTTATCGTTTCAGTTGAAGCCGCGGATGCTTCAAATGGGTGAAGGTTCTGATTATTATTTGAGAAAAAATTGACTACATCCATTATATGGGAAGCACCCCAAATTATGAATGGCGTGGCTATCAAAAGTTCGCTTAAGTTCTCTCTAGGCAGTATGATTCCTTCAAATCCATCTTCTTGTGCCTGTAAAACAATGGGGAGCGCTCCTTTTATGGACCGAATGGAACCGCCTAAGGCAAGCTCCCCCATTAGTACGTACTTTTTTAGTAAGTGTATATGGTTGAGCTGTCCCGATGCAGCTAAAATTCCAATCGCAATGGGAAGATCAAATGCAGCTCCGCTTTTTCTAATATCTGCTGGGGCTAGGTTGATTACCAATTTGGTTCTAGGAAACCGGAAGCCATTTGTTTTGAAAGTACTTTCAATTCTTTCCAGACTTTCACGAACAGCACTATCCGGCAGTCCCACCATAGTCGAAGATTTACCTGTTAATAACCAGTTTACTTCGATATGTATACAATGTGCCTCAATTCCTACCAATGCACTACCAAAAACAGTAACGAACATGCATCAATATAATGGACAGGAGAAATCAGGTCAAGACAGAAAAGTACTTTTTTTATTTAGCGGGCTGCGATTTTTAGTCAATAAGTATAAGGATGAAACTTAGCGATCAAATTGTAGTCGCATTCCGTTTTGCTGACTTACAAACTTATCATCTGCGTAGATGAGGTCTCCGTTTACAAACGTTTTTTTGATTTTGGCAGGAAAAGTCATTCCCTCCAGGGGGCTCCACCCACATTTGTAGTATAAGTTGGAGCGTTTTACAGTAGTAGTTGCATACAAGTCAACTAAAACTAAATCAGCAAAATAGCCTTCTCGAATATAGCCTCTGCCTTTTATCTGAAAACAATCGGCTACTGCATGACTCATTTTTCGAACAATTGTTTCCAATGAAATTCTTCCCTCTTTATAGTAATGAAGCATGAGTAGCAATGGATGCTGTACCAGGGGTAATCCGGCATGCGCCTTTTCGTACGGCTCATTCTTTTCCTCCCAGGTATGAGGCGCATGATCTGTAGCAATGACATCTAAACGGTCATCTAATAACGCTTCCCACAGAGCCTCTCGGTTGTGTCCTGCTTTAATAGCCGGGTTACATTTTATTAGATTTCCCAGTCGTGCGTAGTCGTCCGCTGTAAAGTGTAAGTGATGTACGCATACCTCTGCTGTGATTCTTTTTTCTTTAAGTGGAAGCATATTTCCAAATAGAGTGAGTTCTTTGGCAGTAGTTAAGTGTAAAATATGTAATCGTGTATTGTACTTAGATGCTAACTGGACTGCATAGAGTGACGAGGCATAACAAGCTTCCTCATCGCGAATAAGGGGATGGTCTGCTGGGGTGAGTGGTAAATGCTTTTCTTTTAACAGTTCAGTATTTCTTTTTATGATTGTTTCGTCCTCGCAGTGCGTGGCAATCAGTAGTTCAGTATTTTTAAATAATCGATCTAATGTATTTGGACTATCTACTAGCATATTTCCAGTGCTGCTACCCATAAAAATTTTGACTCCACAGATATCATTCTTTTTATTGTTTGTGCGTAGTACTTCTTCTGTATTTTCATTAGAACAGCCCATAAAAAATGAATAATTCGCCAATGAACTTTTAGAAGCAATCTTGTATTTGTCTTCTAATAATTCTTGTGTAAGCGCATTTGGAATGGTGTTGGGCATTTCCATAAAGCTGGTGACTCCTCCTGCTACTGCAGCCTTTGCTTCGGTGGCAATACTTGCTTTATGTATTAATCCTGGCTCTCTGAAATGTACCTGGTCATCTATGCATCCAGGTAATAATGCTGACGGGTTCCATCAATTTCAGTAACCTTAGCTGGTATATTAATTGTTGATGCTATCTTTTCGATACGGTTGTTTTTTATCAGCACATCTGCAGTTGAGATTGAATTTTCATTGACTATTTGCACATTGCGGATGATGTAAGAGGGCATGGCGATTTAATTTAATTTTTCAACTATGAGCCAGGACTGCTGATTATTAAAAGAGGTGTTAACCTTCCAGGTGAATAGCGAAAACGATCATTCTGCTTTGGATACGATCAATCACACTAGAAAAGCGCAAGTTTTCATCACGGGCATGTATATTGCGTCTTCCATTACTTATTTTAATTTCAGGTGAAAATATAAATGTGGGGAAAAAGAAATTAAAACCTATGCCCAATTCGGGTCCCCAGTCATTTTTTTCAATTTTGATTAATTCTTCGGCTCTTTTTGCCCTAGCATTACTGGCCATATCAATGTCACCTTTAATGCCTGCCATTGTGTATACCCTGAAATTACCAATACGGTCACTTTGAAATTTTATATTAATCGGAAAAGACATGGTGACTGATTCAACTTTTTTAGTCACCGTGGTTTGGTTATACGAAAAGGGGTCTGGGTAGCTCAAATTGTATTGTATACTTCGCTCTATAAAAAATAATTGAGGATTAAATCGAAGCTGAAATCGATTAGATATTCTAGCAGTGGCTGAAAGTCCAAGAGAGGCCCCTCCTGTGTTATTAGGTTCAGCAACAAGAATACTGTCGTCTTGTAAAAATCTTGGATGAAGACTATTTTGAAACCGGCTTATATTCCCTGCAATTGTAATTCCAAAATAGTAAGGTTTGGAATCATGTTCAGGTAAATTCAATTCAATACGACTTTGGTTGAACTGCGCGTTGGCACATTTCATCATGCTAACAATGGTTAGAGTGATGAGAATTATTTTTTTTGTGCAGTGTAAATACAACATATCCCAAAAGTCAACGATTCGTAACGCACTTCTGTGTAACCTGCTTCCTTTAATAAATTACAAAACGTAGTTCGATCAGGAAATGCGTTGGTCGATTTATTTAAATAGGCATAAGCCTGGTGATCTGTATTGAATAGACGCGCAAAAAAGGGAGCT
>JBILMC010000173.1:0-3443 GCA_044375755.1 Chitinophagaceae bacterium | reverse complement strand
GCTATTTTCTGCATATACAGGTTATAGATAAATTTTACAAGCCAATTGCGAGGAGTTGAGAATTCTAATACCATCAATTGGCCGCCTGTTTTCAGGACCCGTAGCATTTCTGTGAGTCCCTTCTGCAGATTTTCAAAGTTCCGTACCCCAAAAGCCACCATCACTGCATCAAACGAATCGGATGGGCTGTTTATTGTTTCAGCATCGCCCTTCTCGAGACTAATTTTGTCTGCTAATTGACGTGCTTTAATTTTTTCTTTTCCCAGTTCTAACATTCCGGTGGAAATATCTATTCCTTTGATGTGTTCAGGCTGTAAAAGGTGATATGCAGTTAGCGCTAAATCTGCAGTACCTGTAGCTACGTCCAGAATTTGCTTAGGATTATTTTTTTTAAGTTTCACGAGGGCTTTTTTTCGCCATGCCTTGTCAATTCGGGCTGACAAAAAGCGATTCATGAAGTCGTAACGACCTGCAATACGGTCGAACATTTCGGCGACCTGTACTTTTTTTGTCTTGTCAGAATCAAAAAGCGGAGTAATGGAATCGTGCGGAAGTGGCATGTTGCAAAGGTACGCTCCTTGGCTCAGATTGTGGATTGTCTTGAGGTTTCGTCTGAATGCGTTTACTTCGTGTATACAATGAAAAAAGAACCCACTTTGCAAGCACACTATGTGGTAAGCAGCGAAACCCATAAGCAATGCCCAAAAGCAGACCGGCCGGAGTTCGCTTTCATTGGTCGTAGCAATGTTGGTAAATCTTCATTGATCAATTTAATCACCGGCTCAACCAAACTTGCCAGAACGTCTGCAACGCCTGGAAAGACACGACTCATCAATCATTTTGATATTATTGACACTAATAAAAAAAAATGGTACCTGGTAGATTTACCCGGATATGGCTATGCTGCTACTGTATCACAAAAGGCGCGTCGTAATTGGGGTAATATGATTGAGTCTTACATCCGTAAAAGAGAAAATCTGGTGAGTTTATTTGTGCTGATTGATAGCCGACATGAGCCTCAGCCCATTGATATTGATTTTATCAATCAACTAGGAGAGTGGCAAATTCCTTTTAGTGTAATCTTTACTAAAATTGACAAGAATAAGCCTGGTGCTACAAAACGAAATGTTGAACAATTTATGAACCGCTTATTGGAGAATTGGGAAGCGCTGCCTCCTGTTTTTTTAACTTCTGCTGTTACTAAAGTGGGTCGATCAGAAATTCTTGACCATATTCGCACCTTGATAAAAAGCTGAAACTAGTTGACCATTTTATTGGCACAGCTGGTACTTGCAAAAGCCTCTGGTTTTGCTTTAAAGGCAAACCCCATTCCAAGAATATAGCCCATGGCTTCTCGTAGCGCATCGTTGCTTTTGAATTGTGGGTTTGTGTTGATATCTGCGTGAACCTCCATATCCACATCATACTTATTAAAAAGTGGGCAGAGTTGGTAGGCGATTTCAATACTTTTTGAAACTTCTGTTAGCATTCGTTCTTTTATGGTGTAGGTCTGCCTGGTTTTTTCATTGCTTATGAACATAAAACCACCTTGCCCTTCGCGCAGGAATACGATAACGGTGGCAAATTCAGTTTCTTTTCCTTTTACTTGTGAGTCTGTTCCAATACAAACTTTTAAACGGATTCCTTTATTAGTTTCTCGTTGAATTGCAATCTCAACGGCTTCAAAAATGGGGAGCTCTACCGCATCGCCATTAAATTTTCTCCACTGCATAAGTAAATAGGTTTACCTAATTTACCTCAGTAATTGATTTACTCCATCAACTTCGTCACAGAAGATATTCACAGCTATGTTATCAAATTGTGAATCGACTTTAGTACTGACCTGTGTGTAGCAAGACCAATGTACAGGCCTCAAGGGTTTGGATACCCGCTTGTTTTGCTAGGTCTGCTAATTCTTCATTTTCAGTGCCCGGATTAAAAATGAGTCTCTTGGGTTGCAGTGCAAGGATATAATCGTAGTAAGGCTTTTGTCTCTCGGGAGATAAATACAAGGTTATAGTATCTATTGAGGAGCAGTCAATTTGTGTTGTTTCAATAGAGGTTGTTCCCACTTTTCCCTTTCGGGCTCCAATAGCCCATACGGGATGTTGGTGTTTTTGTAAATCTTGAATGGCCCGGTAACTATAGCGCTCTGGGTTTTCAGAAGCACCAATAACTAACGTGGGTTTTGAAGACTGCATACTCAAAAGTACTGCAATATTAATAGCGGCGGAGTTACCCACTGATTTCAGTACTTTTCAGTATGAAAAATTTTGCTTGCTGCCTTTTGCTGTTACTTTATCTGAGTGCACAATCGCAACGTTTGCCCTTTCGTTTTGCTTTTGTAACGGATACCCATATTGGATCACCAGATGGTGTTGCGGAAGAGGATCTTAGAAGAACTATTCGGGATATCAACGCGCAAGCTGACCTTTCGTTTGTTTTGTTGACCGGGGATATTACTGAGTTGGGTACAAACCAAGAATTGGCACTCGCAAAAAAATTGCTAGATAGTCTTCGTATTCCCTGGTATATCATTCCAGGGAATCATGACACTGGTTGGAGTGAAAGTGGAGGACTGGGTTTTATACAAACATTTGGTGCCGATCGTTTCAGTTTCAATTTTCAAGGTATTCAATTTATCGGATGTGCCTCAGGGCCCTATGTAAGAATGAGTGATGGACATGTGCCAAGGGATGCTGTCAATTGGCTAGATAGGCAACTTGCTTCATTACCAGACACAACTCCCATTGTCATGGTCAATCATTATCCTTTAGATAACTCATTAGATAATTGGTATGAGATTACGGGGCGAATTCGCCAAAAAAATACCTGGTTAGCTATTTGCGGGCATGGACATGCCAATCGGAAATTAGATTTTGAAGGCATCCCAGGCGTGATGGGCAGATCAAATCTTAGGGCTAAAGCGGAAGTAGGCGGCTATAATATTGTTGAAGTGCGAGCTGACAGTGTTTTATTTTCTGAACGAAGACCAGAGCGAAGAACCCTTCCTGTTTGGCATGCAGTATCTATTCAAAAAGGCTTGATTGCGAAACAAGCCCAGTTTTTTCCGCGACCTTCCTATGAAATCAACAAACAATATCCGCATGTAAAAGCAAGTTGGCAAGTAAGTGATGTGGCCAATATTATCTCTACACCTGCTGTTGCAGGCAATTCAATCGTAGTGGGCAATCAGGAAGGAACAATTAATTGTTATGAAAAAAAATCAGGCACACGTCGCTGGAGTTTTACTACCAGCGGTCCTATTTATTCTTCACCTGCGATACATAAAAGAAAAGTAGTGGTAGGCTCTGCCGATGGCGGGGTCTATTGTTTGGATCTCAAAAAGGGAACTACCTTATGGACCTGGAAAGCCAATAGTTCCGTATTGGGTTCTCCTGTTTTATCTGGAGATACTGTTTTTATTGGAACGAGTGATCACC
>JBILMC010000119.1:0-4440 GCA_044375755.1 Chitinophagaceae bacterium | reverse complement strand
AAACTCATTAGAAATAACTTCAATTCTCCTTCCATTTTTTACAGGGGTTGCGGTGATGGATAAAGAATCTAAAGGCAGTAATTCCTCTCCATGTAGTACGGTTGCGTTGAAAAACCGAATTGTACCATCTAGCGAATTAATAGTTTGCCCACTTGCATGTGCAGCAACCTTTCCTTTCAATTGCAGTGGGGCGACAGTGAGTTGTAAAGATTGTAGGTTTGCTTTTTCAATTGTTCCATCCAATGAATAATGAAGAAGTTTACTGCTCCAGTCAAGTGATGCAACAAGCCCGCTTATTTTTAGATATTCATTATCGATGGACAATGAGCTTTTTAACAGTTGATTTTGTAGCGTAGCATCCCAATGTATATTTTTATATTCAACATCTTTGAAACGTATACTTTGAATTTCGCCATTAAAATTGGCTTGGCTGTTTATATCACCCCACCCATTTCCATTGACACGTCCTGAGAAGGATACTTCTTTGAGAGAGGGCAGTCCTATCATTTCGCCTAACTTAAACTGGTTGAGTTGCACCCGGCCATGGTATTGCCCCATCTTTCTTGGTAATAATGAAACTTGAACTGCAGCATCTACAGAGCCCAAACGTGTTTGAATAGAGCCATTCAGTCGCAAATCTGTTACACTTCCTGCTATTTTGCCATTAAAACGTGCATAACGAACTGTTTCAAAGTTGGGGAAGTTTGTGCTTTTGATAGTTGGAATGATCATGCGAATATCTTCCCATAAAGCATTGCTGCGAGCAACGTTTAATTCAAATGAAGATTGCTCAACAGCAGGAAGTCCCTTCACAAATAAATTTCCTTGTAAGTACGTGCCTGCACCAATTCCCAGTGAAAGTTGATTTACAGTAAAGTCATGAAAGGTGCCTTTCAGTATCCCACCTAACCGAATCGATTTATTCCAGTTTTTAAATTCCGGAATAAAAAAAGCTAAGTCTTTGCTTCCAATTATTGATTGATTGAAGTTAGACTCAATCATCACTTTCTCATCGAACCGTACAAAATCACTTAGTTTTTGAAAATTAAGATGAATAGATTCTTTTACTAAACTATGTGGCGTTTCAAGACGAAGTTTCTGAATCGAAAGTTGTTTTGGAGAAAGTTGAAAAACTCCCTGTAACTTTTTCAACTCAAAGCCACACTTTTCTCGACCAGCAATTTCTAAATGGCTCTGAAGTGTGTCACCCGTCATCAAGGAGTTGCTGAGAGAGGCCTCTATTGAATAGATTTCCAAATGACGGGGATCAAATCCTTTTTTTCTTTCTAGTTGATTCTCGTCTAACTTGAATTGACCATTATGGATGCGAAAGCTAAGTAAGGAGATTTTTTTTCCATCAAGTTGCCACCAGGTATCACCTGCAATTTCTTTTTTTATTGGCCTCTTTCTATTTCCGGTAAAATTTGCAATGGAAATAGTGGGGTCAGAAAGTATCAGGCTTTTGATCTGAATCAAATCGTCGGAAAGATTTAGCTGTTCTGCCGATAAATTCATTTTTTGAATCTGTCCGGTTACCTCTTGTCCATTCCAAGCATCGTGTTGGTTAAAATAAAAATCTTTAACCGTAGCTTCTTTTAGATGTAGGTGAAATCTTGATTTCTTTTTATTTTTTTGAGTGGTACCACCTCCTGCAACATAGTCGAGTATAAATTGGTGTCGCCAAGTACTATCTTCTCTTTTCAGGAAAATCCTAGTTTTTGAAAGTTCAATTTTATCGATACTGATTGAATCGTGTAAAAAGAAAAAATCGCTTGTTTGAAGAAGTAGTTCTCCAATAACCGCCAGGGAATCTCCTTGCCGATCTTTTACTACTAACTCTTGAAGTGATAGTTTATTAAATAAATTGAATCTGATTTTACCAAGTTTCACCTCAGTTTTTAGTTCCTGCGATAAATAAGTTGCTATTCGACTAGTTAGGACTTGTTGTATAACGGGGAGCTGTATAGTGATGTAAACACTAGTCAGCAGTACAAGAATAAGTAAGAGTACCCCTCGAAGTATGACCCAGGCGCGTTTCAGAATACAAGTTGTTGGTAAAATTAAGAAAAGCCCTTCGCACAAATGGTTAATATTGTACAAAACAACGCTATGCGAATCGGTATTTTATTACTTGTTTTGTCGGTTTGTTTTCAATTAAATGCGCAGCCCAAAAAAGAATTGCAAGGTCGCTATGTATTGGTTATACATGGAGGGGCCGGAACAATTTTACGTAGTCAGCGAACTGCCGAATTAGAAAAAAAGTATACAGCATCGCTCGAGCAGGCACTTGCGGTTGGACAAACAATTTTAGAAAAGGGGGGCAAAGCAATCGATGCAGTAGAAGCAACGGTTAGAGTGCTGGAGGATAATCCTTTATTTAACGCTGGGAAAGGGGCTGTTTTTACACATGAGGGCAGAAACGAACTGGATGCTGCTATTATGGATGGAAATACGCTAGCTGCTGGTTCGGTAGCTGGAGTGACCACCATCCGAAACCCTATTACAGCCGCACGGGCGGTAATGGAAAAAAGTGAGCATGTTTTGTTAAGTGGAAAAGGAGCTGAACAGTTTGCAAAGGAGCAGGGAATTGATATTGTAGATCCGAGTTATTTCTACACACCTGAGCGCTGGCGTTCCTTGCAACGTGCACTAGAGCGGGATTCATTGAAAAAAGCAAAGCAACAAGCTTCTATACTCAAAGTGACTGAAGAAAATGAGTTGATCAAAAAAGATCGATATGGCACGGTGGGTGCTGTTGCATTGGACATGGAGGGTAATTTGGCTGCTGCGACTAGCACAGGCGGTATGAATAATAAAAAATGGGGACGGATTGGTGATGCGCCTATCATTGGTTCAGGAACCTATGCCAATAATTCAACTGTGGCGATTAGCTGTACTGGATGGGGCGAATACTACATCAGATTGGTAATGGCAAAAACCATCTCAGATCAGATTGAATATGCAAATCGTTCGCTGCAGGAAGCTGCTGATGAAATGGTCCTTGTAAAGTTGCCAAAGTTGGGAGGCGATGGAGGATTGATTGCTGTGGATAAAAGCGGAAATATCGCCATGCCTTTTTGCACCGAAGGAATGTATCGCGGATATATAAAGCGCGAAAATTATAATGCGCCTATTAAGAAGGAAGTCGCGATGTTTAAGGATTAATTAAAACTTTACTCCCAGTGTAAGTACAATGCGTGCACCAAGCTGGCTAATTTGTGCCGAAGGGAAAGGTTGTTGAGATAGGCGATAAGGAGAATGAATGTCTTTGCCAGTTGTGTGAACGTAAGCCAGGTCAATAAAATATCCTTGATTCCGATAACCCAAGCCTCCAGTCAACTGAAGTCGGCTGCCATGCTCTCCATTAATATTTTGATAGGGATTACCCAAGTAGGCCATTCCTATTCTAGTCATGATTGTTGTGAATTTTAATTCGCCTCCCAGCCTTACATTAACCGCAGGTCGATAAATTTCATCGATCACATTATTCAATTTAGAGTAGTAGGCTTTACTTTCTGCAGGATCAGTATTGGCAGGGTCTACTTTAAAAGAAGATGCACGATAATTCACAAGCTCTACATCTCCCGTGAGAAATCCTCTCTGTTTGGTAACGTTCTCAATTTCCCGAAGTACATATGAAAGACTAACCAGCATTCGAGAAGGAGTAAAGTGTAAGTAGCTGTATTGTGCTAAATCTCCATTCGTAAATTCTTTGGAAGTCTGTGTTAGTAAGCCTTTGTAATTTTCTGTATCCGTTGTAACTGTTGCACTGTATCTGTCTGTAAGCTTTAAAAAAGTTGGGGTATGAAAACTAAAGCCAACTCTCCATTGTGGAGCTGGACGATAAATGATACCGAATTTTAAATTAACACCTGATCCGCTAGTTTCAAGATACTCTTCGATGGCTGCATAATTAAAATTGTTAAGTGCAGTGGAAGCGTCTGCTTCTGTGAAGGTGCTGGTTTTTTTATAATTTAAAAAAGGGATACCTAGAGTTAGGCCATAAAGAATTTTTTCATTCCCTGTCCCTGCAACTGCAATGGCCAATTCGGATTGAGAGCCAGTGCTTTTGATTTCATTTTCCTGAAATAGTCCACTTTGAAAAGGGGCTCTTGTGCGGTATAGAAAGTTTCCATTGGTGCCTCCACCAATTGTATCTATCCAATAAGTATTGAATGCCAAACTGCTTCCAAATGGATAATTACTGGCTACTTGATTTGCATCTCCTTGTCCACCAATTTCTTCTAAGAATTTTTGTGAGTAAGAGTTTTGTGTGTTAAGACCTCTGTAAAGCAAATTATTTCCAAACCATGCCGTATTGTTGAAGGCAATGGCTACTGCTGCAGTTCCACGTGTTCTATTTTCTTGTTTGGATCCTACAACAAATCCACTTAATCCCAGTCCTAAGCCAGATTTACTGGCTTTTTCTGTTCTTCCAAG
>JBILMC010000120.1:0-4418 GCA_044375755.1 Chitinophagaceae bacterium | reverse complement strand
CTATTGAATTGAGGAGTTATAATCAGGTCACCTGTTTTATAAAAAGCAATGCCTGCAGGATTCACAAATGCTGCACTTAAGTCCCCACCCAAAGATGCCATTGCACCACCAATTGCTTGTTGTCTGGCACTTCCAGTAAGGTTTGTCCAAGACATTCTTAATGCATCTGCAGGTTCCTGTGCGTTTGCAATTGATTGCTGCAGCAGTAAAATTGCTGCGTAGATAATTTTTCGCATGAACGAAATGAATTAATTAAAATCTTCTAACTGGAGCACTTCCTGCTGATGGGGAAGAACTATTGCCACTCGAAGAGGCAGGCGAGGAAGAAGATCTAGAAGGTGTTGAAACCCCAAATGATTCCCGAAGTGCATTTCCACGGTTAGGAGTGCTTACGGCTCGATTATAGAGGTTGTTCAATAAAGGACTAACTCCATAATTGCCAGCTATCGCCTTTACGTTTTTTAAGTTCGTAGGCATTTGCTGGTAACTATTCAGATTAAAAATGCGAGGCTTTGTGTAGGTATTTCTTATTGTGGAAACATTTCCAAAGTTGGTTCCGAACAAATAAGGATTGTTCAAGTAGTATGGATTGTAGTAATGATTCCAAGATACAAATGGATTTAGTGAGGGCGTAAAGTAAGAGTTAAATCCAAGAGTCCAGCGCTCATAGGTGTACCAATCATTTAATTCATCCCATCTGTTACGGTCTCTCACGCGCATTCTTAAGTAGCGGTCTTCGTAGTCTTCAGTTGCCATGCGATACCGGCGAGTTTCCTGCCGTTGCATAGTTAGGTACTCATTCTCAGGACGGTCTGGTGAAAAATAAACGTCATCAGGTGTTTGACCTGTGCGGTATGCAGTTGTGCAACTTTGCATCAAGACAACAATTGCTAGTAGAGTCAAAGAAGTGGTGGTTTTCATAGCTGAAGTCTTTACTTTTGTGACCTGGTACGAAGTTCGGCAATTGTGCAGATATCACACGGGTCGAATGTTAAAAAAAGCAAAAGAATTACAGGTATAACATAATACACATGAGTAAAGCAATCACCGCACGTTCTCAGGATTATTCCCAATGGTATAATGATCTTGTCCTAAAGGCAGAGCTAGCTGATTATTCTGCTGTGCGGGGTTGTATGGTAATTAAACCATACGGATTTGCCTTATGGGAAAATATGCGTGACGCGTTAGATAAGATGTTTAAAGATACCGGTCATGTGAACGCCTATTTTCCTCTTTTTGTTCCCAAAAGTTTGTTTGAGGCTGAGGAAAAAAATGCAGAGGGCTTTGCTAAAGAGTGCGCAATAGTTACACATTACCGTCTAAAAGCAGACCCTACTCAAAAAGGGAAATTGATTGTAGACCCGGAAGCAAAACTGGAGGAGGAATTAGTGGTTCGTCCTACCAGTGAGGCAATCATTTGGAATACCTATAAAAACTGGATCCAGTCCTACCGTGATCTCCCCATTTTGGTAAATCAATGGGCCAATGTGGTGCGCTGGGAAATGCGTACGCGATTGTTTTTACGCACTGCTGAGTTTTTATGGCAAGAAGGACATACCGCACATGCCACCAAGGAAGAGGCATTGGTGGAGACGAAGAAGATGCTGGATGTATATGCTGACTTTGTTGAAAATTGGATGGCTGTTCCGGTGATCAAAGGTGTTAAAACAGCCAATGAACGTTTTGCAGGTGCAGAGGATACTTATTGTATCGAGGCATTGATGCAAGATGGGAAAGCGCTACAAGCTGGCACATCACATTTTTTGGGACAGAACTTTGCAAAAGCTTTTGATGTAAAGTTTAGTGATAAAGAAAACAAGTTAGACTATGTGTGGGCAACTAGTTGGGGAGTGAGCACTCGCTTAATTGGTGCATTAGTGATGGCGCATAGTGATGATGAAGGATTGATCTTACCTCCAAAAATCGCGCCCTTACAAGTTGTTATTGTTCCTATCTATAAAGGAGAGGAACAAAAAGCTGCAATTGATGCAAAGGTGAATGAGATTGTTGTACAACTTAAAAAAGCAGGTATTCGCGTAAAATATGACGACTCTGATCAGGCAAGACCGGGTTGGAAGTTTGCCGAGTACGAAATGAAAGGAGTTCCGTTGCGATTGGCATTGGGAGCTCGTGATCTGGAGCAAGGGGTTGTTGAGTTAGCGCGTAGGGATACGAGAGAAAAGAAATCAATGCCGTTGGAAGGTATCACAGAAGTTATACTGGCACAATTGGATGCGATCCAAAACAATTTGTTTGACCGGGCTCGCCAATTTAGAGATGAGCATATTACACCTGCAAATAACTGGGAGGAGTTTGTCAACGTGCTAGATACAAAAGGTGGATTTGTTGCAGCTCATTGGGATGGAACTTCCGAAACAGAGGAGGCCATCAAGGAAAAAACAAAAGCAACGATTCGTTGTATTCCCTTGGATACTGCTCCAGAACAAGGAGTTTGTGTTTTAACAGGTAAGCCTTCAACGCAACGCGTGCTGTTTGCGCGCGCTTATTGAGCATGGAATTTACAAAAGAAAATTTTGAGCAAGGCGCTGTCCTTCTAATCGATAAACCAATAGAATGGACCTCTTTTGACGTGATTAGAAAATTGCGCAACTTAATTCGAATCAAAAAAATTGGTCACGCAGGCACACTTGATCCACTTGCAACGGGTTTATTAATTGTGTGCACTGGAAAATTTACGAAGCGCATTAACGAGTACATGGCAAAAGAGAAGGAGTACACTGGAACCATAACGCTTGGTGCGGTCACACCTACCTATGATTTAGAAAGTGAACCCGAACAGTTCAAGTCTATTGACTCCATATCCGAGGAATTAATTCAACAGCAGCTGGTTTCTTTTACGGGATTGATTCAACAACGTCCACCGGCTCACTCTGCAATTAAGGTGAATGGAAAAAGAGTATATGAATTAGCAAGAGCAGGAAAAGAAGTAAAGTTAGAACCTCGTCCGGTTCATATTTATGAATTCGAATTAGTGAATTATACAGAAGGACAACTTCAGTTCAGGGTAGTTTGCTCAACCGGAACCTATATCAGAAGTCTGGCACATGATCTAGGTCAGGTATTAGGATGTGGAGCTTATTTAAGTGAACTACGTCGTACCCGTATAGGAGAGTTCACGTCTCAAGAGGCCCACACGATCGAGCAATTTCAAAAAATTATTGCAAACGCAGCCACTACAGATTAAAGGGGTAGTTGATGCCTAGTTGAAACTGATCCATGTCCTTTAGAGTTGGATAGCCAAACCATTTATTTTGATAGGCTCGATTAGCGGGAGAGGGGCTCGGGTCTTTTGCCTTAATAGAATAATCAAGTCGAATCACAAAATAAGTGAAGTCAAGTCGTAATCCTGTACCTACACCCACTGCAAGGTCTTTTCCTATTCGATTCAATTTGAAAATTTCTTCGGGTGTTCTGCCTGGTGATTTTTTGATATACCAAATATTCCCAATGTCTGTGAATAAAGCCCCATTTACTTGCATGCCTGCTATACTAAAACAAGGAAAACGAAACTCAATATTTGCTTCTAGCTGCAGATCACCATATCGCTCCGGTAAACCCCGATTACCAAATTCTTGTATTGAGGAACCTGGTCCCAGTTTTCGTAAACCCCAGGCTCGCATACTATTGGGGCCTCCGGAGAAGTATTGACGATACAAAGGAAGGTTGTAGCGGTTAACCGGATTTCTAGTTTGATCTAGCGCATAGCCTATTCCTGAAAAAAATCGTAAGGCCAGTGCTGTCTTTTTGAAATTGTATTTAGTAGACAGATCTAGATCCATTTTAATGAAGCGAAATAGGTTTTCATCCAATAAAGGGCTTCGAATAATACCACTTAATATTCCAGATTCTTCTAGATTGAATCGGACATTTTTTACTTGATTTTTACGTTGCTTGCTATAATAAAATCCAGCACTGGCCGAAACGATCAGTCCGTCCACAAAAATATTTTTTAATAAGGCGTTACTGTCTATAAGTTGTAGCAGTTTTGCTCTTCGAGTTATTTTATTGTATTCAACACTGGGAAGTCTAAATGTGAAAAGTGTATTGCGAAACCTGAAGTCATAACCCCAAGCAGCACTGTAGGATGATAAATTAAAGAGCTCTTTTCGCTCTGTGTTTGTGAAATTGAAAGCCAAAATAGATCGTGCATTCTCTTTTATTTCGGCGGGCAATGAATGAAAGTGAGGTAATAAGCCTGGGAAAACGAGATTATGTGAGAAAGAAATTTGACGCGTCTGGATAAAACTGACATCGGCCACTGTATCTCTTCCAGTTTCAACACCTAATCGAAGATTACTGGTTGATTGAATGGACCGCTTTGCAAGATTATGATTTTGTAAGCCGAAATTCAAGGCGACGCCAAAAAGATTCCCTGCCAAGATACTTTGGTTGCTACT
>JBILMC010000180.1:0-3270 GCA_044375755.1 Chitinophagaceae bacterium | reverse complement strand
TAAGTATTCGAGAGTTTACAGTTGCGCCTCGCGTTAGTCAAGACCAGAGCAGATCCTGTCACCAGTGGTTTATTGAATTTGATAAAGCTCCTGAAGATCTAGCTGCCTTTTCATGCTGTATTGATCTTCACCTTCGTAAAAAGAATGTTTATTACGATGACCTTATTAAAGGGAACATCTTAGGCCCCTTACAAATTATACCTATTCAAAAAGGGGGATTTGTTGACTATATGCGGTCCATTGGTAAATTAGGCGGTCAAAATAAAGTACCCAGACTCAGCAATGATAGAAAGATTGCTGATGCGTTAACTTCGTTCACTCATAACAACACAGCACATTCATGAATCAATCACCCGCTCCTAAACGAATTGCAATTTTTGGATCAACCGGTTCAATTGGAACCCAGGCGTTGGAGGTGATTGCTGCTAATCCATCCTTGTTTACAGCTGAAATATTAACCGCTCAGCAGAACGAAAAGTTATTAATCCAGCAGGCGATTCAATTTGAACCCAATATTGTTGTCATTGGTGATGAAACAAAATATACTGCTGTTAAGCAGGCACTTCAAGATAAAGGCATAAAAGTATTTGCAGGTGAAAAAGCATTGGAGGAAGTAGCTGGATTGGATTGTTATGATTTAATGTTGGCGGCTATTGTAGGCTATGCAGGACTAAGGCCTACACTTGCGGCTATAAAAATTGGAAAGGCAATTGCACTTGCAAATAAAGAAACACTAGTTGTTGCAGGAGACATCGTGATGCGAACTGCTTTAGAAAATAAAGTTCCTGTCATTCCTGTTGATTCCGAGCACTCTGCCATTTTTCAATGTTTGGTTGGAGAGACCCGGAATAAAATTGAAAAAGTTATTTTGACTGCTTCTGGGGGCCCTTTTTTAGGCAGAAAGACTAATTACCTGGTCAACGTAAAAAAAGAACATGCCTTACACCACCCTAATTGGTCGATGGGTGCAAAAATCACCATTGATTCTGCAACTTTAATGAACAAGGGGCTAGAAATGATCGAAGCAAAATGGCTATTCAATTTGCGCCCTCAACAAATTCAAGTGGTGGTTCATCCTCAAAGTATCATACACAGCATGGTTCAATTTGAGGACGGAAGTATCAAAGCTCAAATGGGATTGCCGGATATGAAGTTGCCAATACAATATGCAATGGCTTTTCCACTACGTATAGCCAACCAATATCCTCGATTCGATTTTAAATCAGTTCGAAATCTCAGCTTTGAAGATCCTGATATAAAAACATTTCGAAATCTTGCCCTTGCAGGGGAGGCCCTAGAAAAGGGAGGTAACTTGGCTTGCGTAATGAATGCTGCCAATGAAATTGTGGTCTTTGCATTTCTAAGAAACAGAATTAATTTTCTGGATATGACAACAATTATTGAAAAGACGATGCAGCAGATTCCTTTTATTCAGCATCCCACTCTTGAGGAATATTTTGAGAGCGATGCAGCTGCTCGTAACTTTGCAGCTGATCAAATAAACTTATAACCCGGCTATTTTTGCTACCGGCATCAACCTTTATGTTACTACTTGCAATTAATTGGTCCGCTGTAGGTTTACAAGCAGGACAATTATTACTCTCGCTTTCCATCTTGGTTATTCTCCACGAGTTTGGCCATTACATTACCGCTCGTTGGTTTAAGTGTAGAGTTGAAAAGTTTTATCTCTTTTTTGACCCTTGGTTTTCTTTATTCAAAAAGAAAAAAGGAGAAACTGAATATGGGATTGGGTGGCTTCCATTAGGCGGTTATGTTAAAATAGCTGGAATGATTGATGAAAGTATGGATAAAGAAGCCTTAAACAGCCCCGCGCAGCCTTGGGAATTTAGAAGTAAGCCAGCTTGGCAACGACTGATAATCATGGTTGGAGGTGTAGTGATGAATGTGTTGGTGGCTTTCGTTATTTATGCTTTCATCTTAATGATTTGGGGCGATAAAAAGATCCCTACCTCTTCTATGAAATATGGAGTGCATGTTGTTGATAGCACTCTTTATAAAATGGGAATTCGTAATGGTGACCGTATTCTTGCTGTAGATGGGGAGCCAGTGAATGATTTTGAAAAATTGCGTCGGAAACTTCTTTTGGGCCAACAGGTACAATTATTAAGAGGCACTGAGCAGGTTACTATTATCCTTGATAGGGACCTCATTGGGCAGCTGGTAGAAAATCGAAATAAAAATATTCGTGGATTTTTGGAAGCGAGAAGGCCAGCAATTGCTTTTTTAGTTCCTGATACAACACCTGCTTATAAAGCTGGATTAAGGCCAGGCGATAAAATAGTTTCGATTGATAGTTTTCGTCTCACTTATTACGATGAGCTGCAAGAAAGATTGACAACGTACAGAGGAAAAAAAGTTTCTTTTGTTGTGGAGCGAAATGGAGCGGAGGTTCTTCTAAGTTTACCGGTGAGTGCGGAGGGAAAGTTGGGATTTCTTGCCTATGGGTATAGCTACCAGCAAATGGATAGTTTGGGTTGGGTTAAATTGGATGTTGAGAGATTGTCATTTCCACAGGCCATTCCTGGTGGTGTAAAAAAAGCTGCATCTGAATTGCAGGATTACATTGATCAATTCAAAAAGATTTTAGATCCTGAAACGGGCGCTTATAAAGGGGTAGGTGGATTTAAGGCCATGGGTTCTATTTTCCCAGGAACTAGTTGGGACTGGGAGTCTTTTTGGAGAATCACCGCTTTTCTTTCAATCGTTTTAGCATTTATGAATTTGTTGCCTATTCCAGCATTAGATGGCGGGCATGTTTTATTTACGCTCTTTGAGATGATCACTGGTCGAAAACCAAGTGATAAATTTTTAGAGTATGCACAATTAGTTGGAATGGTTTTATTATTATCTCTAATGGTATATGCCAATGCCAATGATTGGCTTGGTTGGGGAAAATAGTAGAAATTTGTTTATTATCTGGGGGCGTTTGGTTTTGACAGCATAGTTCTTTGAAAGTAGAAGCATGTACTGCGTTGCGTAATTAGCAGTTTAATCTGAATACGAGACTATAAATGGCAATACTCAGTATGCCATGGCTGCCTAATCAGTGATTAAGTAGTCATTTGGGCCGCCGGGCCGGTTAATCTGTTACCACGCCCCGCCGCCGACTCAACAAACAAAACAGGTTGCGGTAATCAGTCTCTTCTTGAAAGAGTAGTCACGCTGTTTACTTAAGTCAATTGTGGCTACGAGTGAAATTGGTTCGTCCGGTTCTTGTTTCGCTCCGACAAATAATTCCGGAATAAACAT
>JBILMC010000088.1:0-5729 GCA_044375755.1 Chitinophagaceae bacterium | reverse complement strand
AGAAGACTTTCAGCGGATATGTTTGGACACCGGTTCGATTCCGGTCGCCTCCACTAAGTGTTTTAGTGTCAAAATTTTCACATCTCCAGTTTGTACTTACGCAATTTTCCCTAAATTGCAGATAACCTAACCCTGTGAAAACCTTATCTTATGAGCAAGATCACGCTCCTCTTGGTCGATGATCATAAGCTTATTCGTGAATCTTGGTCAATTATTTTAAATGCGGATCCGCGTTTTGAAGTAATTGGGGAGACCTACGAAGTTGACCAAGCTGTTGAATTTGCAAAAAATAAAAGACCCGACCTTATTCTCATGGACATCAACATGTCTCCAATTAACGGGTTTGACGCTACTAAGATTATTTTGCGCGAGGTTCCAGATGCGCTTGTTGTGGCAATCTCTATGCATGCACTACCTGCTTATGCCCGCCGTATGTTTCAGATGGGGGCAAAGGGTTATGTGACAAAAAATTCCTCAAAAGAAGAATTTGTTTCTGCAATTCTTGAGGTTAAGGCCGGTAATAAGTTTATCTGTGACGAAATTAAAAATATAGTGGCGCAGCAGGAGTTAGAAGATGGCGGTGGTCATCCTGATATGAATTCCTTGTCAAAAAGAGAAATTGAAGTTGTTCAGCTGATAAAAGAAGGGCTCTCTTCTAAAGAAATTGCAAAGAATCTCAATATTTCACTAAAAACGGTTGAGGTGCATCGCTATAATATTCTTCGCAAATTGAAGTTGAAAAATACCGCGTCGTTGGTGAATTTTATCAATGCTCAGGGATACTGACCTGTTCGAACCGAACAAGCTAGCTTACTGATTATCTAAACTTAGTACGAGGAGTTGCGTTCATGGGACAACCCTCACGTGGCGCCATACAAGAACTCAGGAACAATGAGAAAACCAACATTCCAAAGAGTAGAAAGAATTTTCTGCGCATAAGATTATTTCTTTGAGTACAAATCTAGTCAATTTATAATGTAGTTCAATTGACAACTGCCACTGCTTTCATTAAATTTAAGGTAAACCACTAACTGAAAATCATACCTTTACTATTATGTTACAGCTTACCAAACCGTTGGCATTCATCGATCTGGAAACAACAGGTGTTAATTTAGGGACTGATCGCATTGTTGAAATTGCTATTGTGAAAGTTTTGACGGATGGAAACCGTTCAGTTAAACGTAAATTGATAAACCCCGGAATTTCTATTCCAAAAGCATCCAGTGATGTGCATGGAATCACAGATGAAATGGTCAAAGAAGCTCCTTTTTTTAAACAGGTAGCGCAAGAATTAAAACAATTTTTAGATGGCTGTGACCTTGCTGGTTATAATTCTAATCGTTTTGACATTCCATTACTTGTTGAAGAATTTTTACGTGCGGAAATAGAGTTTGAAATGAAGGGCAGAAAAATGCTGGATATCCAACAGATTTTTTACAAAATGGAACCTCGTACTTTATCTGCGGCTTATCAATTTTATTGTCAGAAATCTTTAGAGAACGCGCACTCTGCTGAGGTAGACGCCACTGCAACATTGGAAATCTTAGCCTCGCAAGTGGAGCGATATCCTGTTTTGGGTAATACAGTAGACTCCATTTTAAAATCTGTTGGTGAGGAGCAAATTATTGATTTCGCACGGCGATTTGTTTGGGAGAATGGAGTGGAGGTTTTCAACTTTGGCAAATTCAAAGGAAAGCCTGTTGCCGAGGTATTACGAAGTGAACCACAGTATTATGATTGGATGATGAAGGGAGACTTTCCGCAACACACAAAAAATAAGTTGACGGAAATTTTTACAAGAACGATGCTCAAAAAGAATGGATAAACTTGTTATAATTCCTACTTATAATGAGCGGGAAAATATTCCTGCTATTCTCCAGGCCGTTTTCAAATTGCCAGGTGAGTTTCATGTATTGGTAGTGGATGACGGGTCTCCTGATCATACTGCTGATTTAGTAAGAGATTTGATGTTGGCTTATCCTACTAAACTTTTTTTAGTGGAAAGAAAAGGAAAACTTGGCTTAGGTACTGCATATATACATGGATTTCGTTGGGCTTTAGCAAAGGGGTATTCTTTTATTTTTGAAATGGATGCAGATTTTTCACATAATCCAAATGACTTATTGCGATTGCATGAATCCTGTCAAAGTGGAGGTGCTGACATAGCAGTTGGATCTCGTTACGTAAAAGGTGGGGGGGTAATTAATTGGCCAATCTTGCGCGTGTTCTTATCAAAAGGAGCCTCATTGTATACAAGATTACTTACAGGTATGTCTATCATGGATCCCACTGCGGGTTTTGTCTGTTACAAAGCATCTGTTTTACAAGCTATGAATCTCGATGCCATTCGATTTGTGGGGTATGCTTTCCAGATTGAGATGAAGTATGCGGCTTGGAAATTGGGATTTGTGGTTCATGAGGTTCCCATCCTATTTCAGGATCGGACGCTTGGGGCATCAAAAATGAACAAAGGAATCATCAAAGAAGGAGTTGTTGGTGTGTGGAAACTTAGGAGCTATGCCGCGACCGCTCATTATGGTTCCAAACACAGTTAACTCTCGGCATGCGGAAAGCTTTTTATCAATTGCATGGAGCTGTTTTATTAGCCGGATTTACGGGTATTCTTGGCCGGTTAATTACGCTAAATGAATTGATGATCGTTTTCTACCGTTTACTCATTACGGCTGTTACAATGTTTTTTCTTTTTAGCATCAAAAAAGCGGTTGAAAAAACTTCATATCAACTAAAGTTTCAAATTTTAGTTGCCGCAATATTTGCCGCCACACATTGGCTCACTTTTTATGGAGCTATAAAATATGCAAATGTTTCAATTGCTTTAGTGTGTTTTGCATTGATTAGTTTTTTCACAGCTGTATTAGAGCCTGTCATCCTGCAAAAGAAATTGGATGTTGCAGAAATGTTCTTGGGTTTATTAACACTGCTGGGTGTTTATGTAATATTCCATTTTGATTCTCAGTATACAACTGGCATAATTTTAGGGGTTATTTCAGCATTATTAGCATCGCTTTTCCCTATCCTTAATCGCGAAATACTAAAAAAGACAAATGTGCAAACCCTACTGGTTTGGCAACAATCCTTTGGTTTCCTTTTTATTGCACTACTCGTTCCTTTTTATTTACAATGGGACAAAAATGTAAGGCTTTTGCCCAACTTAGCTGATTTTAGTTGGCTACTAGCACTATCATGGTTTTGTTCAGTATGGGCTTTTCAACTTTCAGGAGCCGCACTTAAAAAATTATCTGCCTTTACTGTGAATCTTGCGTTTAGCCTCGAGCCTGTTTATGGAATTTTACTGGCTTTTGTAGTGTACAGGGAAGATCAGTTATTGAATAAATGGTTTTATGCTGGGCTGTCCTTAATCTTGGTTGCCCTAGGTCTTCATATGTTTTTAGTGAAGCGCCGCTCAAATCGACTATAAAATGGGTTTGCTTCTTCTAAGCTGAGTGAAATCTTTGAAGTATATTGAACCAATAATTCATCGTATGAAACGGATCATCTACCCTGTATTTTTCTTTATTTCGACCTTTTCTTGGGCCCAAAAAAAACCATTGGATCACACTGTTTATGACCGGTGGGAAAGAATAGGAGATAAATTAATTAGCCCTAACGGAGAGTGGGTAGTTTATACTGTAGAACCACAAGAGGGGGATGGCACCCTTTTTATACAGTCGCTCAATACTAAAGAAACACAGGCGTTTCCGCGCGGCTCTGTTCCTCAATTTAGTTTTAGTGGAAGATACCTGGTTTTTAAAGTAAAACCCTTTTATACACAAATCCGTGAAGCACGTATTAAAAAGAAAAAGCCGGAGGAGTTCCCTAAAGACTCTCTAGTAATCATTGAAATAGGAAAGGGAGAGATCAAAAGAATTCCAATGGTTAAGTCATTTAAAATGCCCACCGAGGAAGATGGCTTTTTGGTTGTTCATCAGGAGTCAGTAGAAAAGCCTACTGAAACGAATGAAACGCCTTCTCCATTGGTTATTATCAATTTAAATCAGGGAGCTGAAACAACGGTTCAACGAGTTACGGAGTATGAAGTGGCACAAAAAGGAGGTAGTGTCATTGCTGAGCAAGCTCGTAATCAAAAAGACTCACTTAGTAAAACGTTGCTGCTATTAATAAATTCAACTACCAAACAGTTCGATACTATTGCAACGGGTGGAAATGATTTCAGGTTTTTTACTTTTTCAGAGGATGGAACTCAGCTTGCTTTTTTAGCCGAGCGAGATGCAAGGCCTAAAGAATTAATTAAGTATTATAAATTATTTCTATTTCGGCCAACTGATGATACCGCACGTCAACTAGTTGACCGCAATACCATGGGTATGAAATTAGGCTATACAGTAAGTGAGTTTGGTAAGCCTAGGTTCAGTAAATCTGGAAACCGGCTTTATTTTGGAGCTGCCCCCATCAAGCCTGCTGCTGATACCAGCATGCCAGAAATTGACCAGGTTAAAGTAGATGTGTGGCATTACAACGATGACTATCTGCAAACACAGCAGCTTTTCAATTTAAAAAGAGACCTGGAGCGTAATTATTTATCGGTTTTTGATCTGCGTGACTTTACGCTTATGCATCTTGAGTCTGATAAAATTTCGCAGGTTATCACTACATCCGAGGGAGATGGGGAGACTGCTTTTGGTATAAGTGATTGGGGTTATCGGGTTGAAACGCAATGGAGGGGGGTATCAAAGAAAGACATCTACAAAATAGATTTGTCAACGGGAGACACCCTATTAATCAAAAAAGGGTTGGATGGTGTTGTGTATTCTTCTTTTGTTTCGCCTAATGGTGATGCAATCATATGGTATGATTATACTTTGAAACAGTATCTAAGTTGGTATAAAGGAAAGACGCAAGTGATTAGTCGTCAAATCCCATTCGCGTTATTTGATGAGGAACATGATTCTCCTAGTGCCCCAGATCCTTATGGAATTGCTGGTTTTGAAGTGGGAGATTCTGCTGTTTGGATCTACGATCGTTTTGACACGTGGCAAGTGTCTTTGAATGGACAGAAAAAGCCTCGTAACATCACCCTCCAGGGGAGACTTAAAAAAGAAAATTTTCGTTACGTAAGAATGGATGCCAAAGAGAAATATGTAGCTGAAAAAGGATGGAGTCTTTGGCGTTTTCAGCAGGAGCAAGATAAGTCTGCAGGTTTTGCAATAGCAAAGTGGAGTGAGCAAAACTTACGCTGGCAAAAACGCAAATCAGGGCCCTATCTATATGGAAGTCCAGTTCAGTCGAAATCGTCTTCCGTGGTAGTTTATACCAAGGAGAGTTATGTACTTCCTCCTGATTTACACGTATGGCAATTTGGAGATCAAGTTGACGCGGAAACAAAGTTGACCGCAATTAATGCGCAGCAAAAGCAATACAATTGGGGTACATCTTCTATTTACAGGTGGAAAGCTATTGACGGTAAAAACGCAAAGGGGGTGCTTTATTTGCCCGAGAATTTTGATCCCAAAAAGAAATATCCTTTGCTATTATATTTTTATGAGACCCATACAAATACCTTACATAGTTATATCCCTCCATCTCCTACGGGTAGTCGATTAAATATATCTTTTTATGTGAGCAGGGGATATGTGGTTTTGAGTCCTGACATTCATTACCAAATCGGTTACCCCGCAAAAAGCTGCTATAATTACGTGGTTAGCGCTGCACAACAACTTGCAAAAGAACCCTGGATTGACGCTGCAAAC
>JBILMC010000039.1:0-9023 GCA_044375755.1 Chitinophagaceae bacterium | reverse complement strand
GTAGCAACACAAGGGCTGGAATGATTAGAAAACCTCCTCCAGCCCCTACAAGCCCTGTTAATAGTCCTACGATGGTTCCCTCTATGATGATCAAGGGGTAATTGAAGGAGATACTTTCTCCTGAAGAATTTATATTGGAAGATTTTTTATCAAGAATCATTGAAAAGGAAGCAGCAATCATTAGCAATGCAAATAGTAACATGAGTAACATGCTTTTTGTAAGTGCAAACGATGCTGTAGTGAATAGTTCAACCGGAATAGCAGGCACTATATATTTTCTTGTCAAAAAAACCATTGCGATAGAGGGAGCGCCAAAAATTAGTGCAGTTTTTACATTAACAAGTCCTTCTTTATATTTCGGATAAGTTCCAATTAAACTAGTAAATCCTACTATAAAAAGTGAGTAAGCGGTAGCAAGAACCGGATCTACTCCAAAAAGGTAGACAAGTACTGGTACAGTGAGAATAGACCCTCCGCCTCCAATCAAACCCAATGAAAGTCCAATTAATAGTGATGCAATCAAGCCAAGTAGAGAAAGAAAGTCAAAAGTAATTGCAGTCATTGCTGGCATAGTTTAATTTTCGCGAATCTAAATTTCACTTTTACGATGATGTGTGATCTTTGTCACTTTGTTAACTCAATCATATTTCGATTTAGCTTAACGAGTCCACGTTGTTCCATTTTTTTCAAAAGCCGGGAGATAACTTCTCGAGAACTATTTAAATCCTCTGCAATCTGCTGATGGGAAAGTTCAATTTTTTGTTTACCTGTTTTTTCTTGATACCGCTTTAAATAAAATTCTAGTCGCTCATCCATATTGCGAAAAGCTACATCATCAACAACAGCTAGTAATTCATCAAAACGGCTTCTATAGGTTTGAATGACGAATTGATACCAAGACTTATGTTCTCTCATGAGCTGGTCCATCAATTGAATAGGCAAAAGCAAAATTTCTGTTTCTTCTTCTGCCACGGCTGTGATCTCGCTGGATCTCGCCTGGATTGCACAAATCATAGAGACGGCACATGCTTGGCCTGGGCCTATATAATACATTAAGAATTCACCACCATCAGGCCCTTCACGATAAATTTTAACTCTTCCATTAACGATCAAAGCGGTGGATTTAATGAATTGGCCCGTGCGCATGATGATCTCGCCGGTTTGAAACGTTTTAAGAGTGGCTTCTTTTTCAATCAATGCAAGTAGAGATGTGTCAAAATCAGGAAAAATTTTTCTCCAGTTCATGAATAGTTAGCTTAAAATTGTTTCCATTTTCATACTCCTGCTTCCTTTAATCAGAAAGTGGGTGTTTTCAAAAGTTTGCGCATGATACCAATCTGCAGCCTCTTTTGAGTTACTAAATTGGATATATGGATGATTCAGTTGACCAAATTGTTCACCCACCAAGACAACATTTTGAAAATCGTATTTGCTAATTAGATCGATGATTTGCTGATGCTCTTTACTGCTTTCCTCTCCTAATTCAGCCATTGAACCCAGCATGACTATCTTTTTGTCAGCTTGTATCTTACTAAAGTTTTCAATAGCTACCTGCATGCTACTCGGATTGGCATTGTATGCATCTAAGATGATCGAATTAGTTCCTTTTTTAATTAACTGTGACCGGCTATTGGTAGGTTGGTAATTTTCTAATGCTGTTTTGATTGCATGAGGGGAAACACCAAAATGAATACCTACTGATACGGCCAATAATACATTGGATAAATTATAATCGCCTACTAATTGAGTTTGTATAGAAGATAACTCAGGTAAAGTGCCTTTTGCCGTAGTAAGAATACTTACACATAAAAATGGATCCGCTTTGATTATTGTTCCAACTGTTTCTCCTTGCGCCGATCCGAATGTTATTTTGTTTTGGATGCCCATTGACATCTCACTTAAGTATGCTAAATCTAAATTGATAAAAACAGTTCCGTTTTCCTGTCTGATAAAATCAAACAACTCTCCTTTTCCTTTTTTCACTCCTTCAACACCGCCAAAGCCTTCTAAATGTGCTTTGCCACAATTCGTAATAATCCCGTGTGTAGGCAATGCATAGTTACAATAGCCTGAAATTTCTTTTTGATGATTAGCACCCATCTCTATAACGGCCATCTCTGCATCTTTTTTCACACGTAGTAGTGTCAGTGGAATACCGATATGGTTGTTAAGATTGCCCTGTGTAGTGTATGTTTTAAAAGTAGTGGACAACACAGCATGCACTAATTCTTTTGATGTAGTTTTTCCATTACTTCCAGTAATTGCCAAAAATGGAATTGAAAATTGCTCACGATGTTTTTTGGCCAATGCTTGTAAGGTGGTCAAAACATCGTCTACCACGATAGTGCGATCATCAATGTAGTAAGCAGGGTCGTCAATAATTGCTGCAACTGCTCCTGTGTCTAGTGCTTGTTTGGCAAATTGATTGCCATTAAAGTTGTCTCCTTTCAATGCAAAAAAAAGTGAAGCAGGAGTTAACTGACGAGTATCCGTTTGCACGGAAGGGTATTGTTGAAAAAGTGAATACAATGAGTCGATAGACATGATGCAAATGTACTTGGCAACTTATAAAAAAACCCTCCGTAGGGAGGGTTTTCAATATCGTTAGTAAATTATCTTTTTTGTCGCTTGACTGGAAAGTATTGACCCGTTTTACGTTTTTTTCCCTGTTCAGGACTACCTACACGATTCATTGCACAGCGGAAGCCAATAGTTGCTGAGCTTAAATCTTCTTCTAAAAACCGACGAGCACCTGGACTTAGCCAATATGCACGATCATTCCAACTCCCTCCTTTGTAAACTTTAGAACGTTGGGGGTCTAACAAAGTAGATACACCATATCCATAAGCGACTCCAGATAATGAATCTCCATCTAAGAAATCAATTAAATTGCCTCGCTGATAATTTCTTCTGTTACGGGCATCGGCCTCTGTTACTTCTTGCATTTTTACTCTTCCCAGGGAGTCGCGCTCATATCTTACAGACGGATCCATTGTAGTGGAGTCGGCTACATATAATTTCATGAATTTATTTCCACGAAACGGAGAGGGCTGATCATCAAAATCGAGTGTAGAAAGTGGACGATAGGTATCTTCAACCCACTCGCTAACATTTCCAGCCATGTTATATAGGCCATAAGCATTAGGGAAGTATGACTCAACTGGAGCAGTGTAAAAAGCACGGTCATTTAATCCACCTGCTACACCAGCATTATCTCCATTGCCTCTTTTAAAATTTGCATAGAATTGACCTTGCAAGCTACCTCTCCTGTTCTCGCGCAATCCGGTAGCATTTTGTCCCCAAGGATAAATCTGTCTATTACTTTGCCATTCTTCACCTCTTTTCCCTTCTTTTTGGCTTGTGCGTGGATTTTGGCCAATTAAACCATAAGCAGCATACTCCCACTCGGCTTCAAAGGGAAGACGATATTCAGGGCTAACAATCCCAGATTCCAAATTAGGTTGCTGTGGGGCACGGCCTTTACTGGCTCTCATAGCCTTGCCGGGTGGTGCAGTATATAAACCCAATAGGTATGAACGTGTGTTGAAGTTGTTATCGCCTTGTTGTGCTCCTGGCTTCAGGTTGTTTTTATTGATGTAACCCTTTTGAACAAGCATAGTCTCATTATAGCGGTCAGATCTCCAAAGACAAAAGTCTTTAGCTTGCTTCCAACTTACACCAACAACCGGGTAATAATTGAATGCAGGGTGTCTAAAATACAGTTCAACTGAGGGTTCATTATAGCTTAATTCACTTCTCCAAACAAGGGTGTCTGGTAAGGCCCCTTGTAGGACTTTGACATACTCGGGATCAGAAGGGTCAAAAATATTTGTAAGCCAAAAAATATACTCTCGGTAATGAATATTTGCTACCTCAGTGCGATCCATGTAAAATGAAGGAACGGTTACTCTTCTCGGAATATTATTCCAATCAGCCATTACGTCTTCCTGTGTCTGGCCCATTGTGAAAGTTCCACCCTCAATAAAAACCAAGCCAGGCCCAACAGATTGGTCTTTCGCTTGTGCTACTTGAAAACCACCCTTTTCGTTGTAATTCCATCCAGTTACGCCGGATTTGGGTAGTTTTTTTGAAAAAAGCCCCTTACCCTTACAAGCATTGAGGGCGATAATACTGGTAAAAGCAAGAAGAAAGTAGAAAAAACGTCTCGAGTTTATCATAATTCTTCGATTGGTAAAGGTTAACGCGGGTTTGGCGCTTGTTATTGCTCACATTCAGCTATCAACAGGCGGGATTGCGAATTTAGGCAGTTTGCTTTACATATAAATCCTTGCCTCCGTAATTTTTTAGTCTTATAATACCCTTTTATACAAGGCGTTAGGTAATTTTTTAGGCCTTGAAAGCTTTTTTAAAAAAAAGGGATATTTTAACAATATTGTAGTCTTTTCATCGTTTTACCCTTTAAGAGATGGTTTAATTCTTTTGTTTATGCATCTTGATCAAGGTTTTTCTAACTTATAAATGCCTCAGCAATAAAAAAAATCTGTTTTGGAAAGGTTTTTGATCAAAAAAGCTATATTTACACACTATTTAAAAATTTTCTAATGAGACTAACTGCACTTAAACTGACTACCAGCATCCTGCTAGTTTGTGGCCTGACTGCCAACGTATCAGCGCAGACTGACCCTATTAATGTTGTGACTACTGCCGTTCCTTTCTTGCGTATTTCTCCTGACGCTCGCTCAGGTGGTATGGGTGAAATGGGGGTTGCTACTTCTCCTGACTCTTATTCTGGAATCTGGAACATTGGTAAGGTTGCTTTCAACCAGACTAACTCTCGAATTTCTGCAACGTATACACCATGGATGAAAGATCTGGTAAACGATGTTTACCTGGCTTCTGTAACTGGCTTTAAGAAACTTGATGAAAACCAAGCTTTATCAGCCTCTGTGCGTTATTTCAGCCTCGGCAATATTCAGTTCACTGACTTCACTGGAGCTGCATTGGGAACTGAGCACAGACCACGTGAATTTGGCGTTGATCTTGGATATTCTCGTAAACTTTCTGACAAGAGTGGAGTTGGTATTACTTTAAAATATATCAATTCAAACCTTACCGGTGGATTGACGAACGGTAGTACAACTTACAAGACAGGTTCTTCAGTTGCTGCTGACCTGGGTTATTACCACGACGGTAAAAAGAATGGTACTGGTCTTGCTTGGGGAGCCGTTCTTTCTAATTTAGGTGCTAAAATTTCTTATACTAATAATGCTGATGCTAAAGACTTTATCCCAGCAAACCTTGGTTTGGGATTGAACTACACTAAAAAGTACAATAGCACAAGCAGTCTTTCATTTGGTGCTGAGTTAAACAAATTATTAGTTCCAACTCCTCCAGGCGAAGGTGCTACTGCTGCTGATCTTGCTGCTTACAGAAGTAAGAGTGTAGTTGGAAGCTGGTTCAGTTCATTAGGAGATGCTCCTGGTGGATTTGGTGAAGAAATGAGAGAAGTATCTGTAGGTGCGGGTGCTGAGTGGGCTTACAATAGCCAATTTTACTTCCGCGCTGGTTATTTCTATGAGAACAAAACAAAAGGAGATCGTCGTTACTTCACAACTGGTTTAGGTGTGAAATACAATGTATTCCACTTCAACTTCGCTTACCTGATTCCTTCTGGAAGCGGTGTGAATCGTAATCCTCTTTCAAATACTCTTCGTTTCCAGGTTTCATTTGACTTGGGAGGTAAATAATTATAGCGTTTTCAATTTCGAAAAGGCCCTGGATTCCCGGGGCCTTTTTGTTTATTTGCATTAAATCTATTTTATGTCTTTACGAATAGGTTCGGGTATTGACTTTCATCAGCTGGCTGAGGGACGTGCGTTATGGATAGGAGGTATACAAATTCCTCACCACAAAGGAGCTGTTGGCCATAGTGATGCAGATGTTCTGTTACATGCAATTTGTGATGCATTGCTAGGGGCATTGGCTTTGGGCGATATTGGGCAGCATTTTCCAAATACTGACGAGGCTTATAAAAATATTGATAGTAAAATTTTACTAAAGAAATGCGTTGAGTTGATAAGGTCCAAGGGCTATTTAGTAGTGAATGTAGATGCCACATTATGTTTAGAGGCACCAAAGATTAGACCTTATGTTACAAAGATGCAAGAGACTATTGCCCCGCTACTTGGTGTTGAACTAGACGCTGTGTCTATCAAGGCAACAACAACCGAAAAAATGGGTTTTGCAGGGAGAGAAGAAGGCTTAATGGCGCAAGCCACTGTTTTGCTTCAACAATCTTGAATTTCCCCCGCTATCTTTGCGCGATGACGTCCCTGTCTGTTAAAATTGTCAACCGGTCAACAAATCCACTGCCTGCTTATGCAACAGAATTTTCATCGGGGATGGACTTGCGTGCAAATCTCTTGGAGACGCTTGTTCTCACTGCAGGGGAAAGGAAATTAATTCCTACAGGACTTTTTATTGAGTTGCCAAAAGGATACGAAGCACAGGTGCGTCCACGTAGTGGTCTCGCCTTAAAGCAGGGGATTACCTGTTTAAATTCTCCTGGTACAATTGATGCGGACTATCGGGGAGAAATTGGTGTTTTGCTAATCAACCTATCTGGGCAGGAACAAGTTATTCAGCACGGGGATAGAATTGCACAATTAGTAATTCAACCTGTTGTTCAATGTGCGTGGGAGACTGTTACTGAGTTATCAGGTACACAAAGAGGGGATGGCGGTTTTGGTCATACCGGGGTCAAATAAATCAATTCATGAGAATCCTCCTATCAATATTTCTATTTGCAGTGTTACTGACTTCTTGCAGAAGCACCCGAAAAATTCAAACCGCTATCGTAAAAAAGGACAGCACGCAGGCAAGTCTTCTTTCAGATCTGGAAAAAGCACGTTTAGATTCTATCGCTTTTATCAAAGACAACTATGCTCAACTACTGGCACATCGCATCAATTATACAACGTTCAATGCAAAATTGGATGTTGATTATGACGATGCAACTGGTAATAAATTGAACCTTAATGCACAAATTCGTTTGTATAAAGACAGTGTAATCTGGGCTTCTATAACAGCTATTTTGGGTATTGAGGGACTTCGGGTTTATATTACTCCCGACTCGGTCAAAATTCTGGATAAACAAAATAAAGTGTATGTAGCACGCAGTGTTGCATACTTGACCGAAGTAACTGCGCTACCCCTTACGCTTTCTTCTCTCCAGGACTTATTAGTGGGAAATCCTGTTTTTCTAGATTCTACTCTTCACGCATATAGTAAAGGTCCCTCTACAATCTCGCTGCATGGGGCAACTACGTTTTTTAAAATCCTATTCACCATTAGTGAGCAGGAAAAGCTACTCATTAGCACCAAGTTGGACGATTTGGATGAGACACGTAACCGAACTAGTTTTTTAGGCTATGCAGAATATGATTCTAAGACTGGTACTCCATTTTCGCAGCGCCGAACTATTGCTGTCTCCGAAAAGAAAAAGTTGAATGTAGAGCTTCGATTTAAGCAGTATACTTTTAATGAAACGTTAAGTTTCCCTTTTGCTGTTCCAAAAAATTATCGTCGCGGTTGAGTAATAAAATTTATTTTGCAGAGAATCGTTATTGTCGTTTCATGCGCTATAAACTAATCTTTCCTCTTTTGTTGAGCTGGGCAGGTGTTACTGTTGCATTTGCACAGCCTGGTAACGATAAATCGCAATTAGAGAAAGAACGTCAGGAAATACAGAAAGAATTAAAAGAGATACAGAGTCTTTACGAATCAGTAAAAGGCCAAACTAAACAGACTCTTAGTCAATTAAATGTACTTAATAAGAAGATTTCTATACAAGAACGCTACATTAACAGTATCAGCCGCGAAATTCGATCTATCGATGACGATATCTATTTAAGTGAGTTAGAAATTTATCGCTTGAACAGACAGTTGGATACGCTTAAAGTGCAGTATGCAAGATCAGTTGCCTACGCATATAAGAATCGAAGTAATTACGATTATGTAAACTTTATTTTTTCAGCAAGCAGTTTTAATGATGCGGTAAAACGTATTTCTTATTTAAAAAGTTATCGTGATTATCGCGAAAAGCAAGTTGGCACTATTTATAAAACGCAGGAATTGATACTGGAGCGACGTAAGCAACAATTGGTTCGAAAAGAACAGAAGAATAGTGCGTTGGAAACGCAGACAAAACAAGTACAGGAACTAGCGGCGCAGAAAAAGGAAAAGAATGCTGTAGTAGCTAAGTTGAAGAGTAAAGAGAAAGAATTGTCTCGTCAGATTGCTGAAAAGAAAAAAAGAGACCGTGACTTACAAAATGCAGTATTAGCGATTGTTCGAAGAGAGATCGAGTTGGCTAAAAAAGAAGCTGAGGAGCGTAAGCGAAAAGATGAGGAAGAAAGAAAAAAGAATATTGCTGTTACTACTGGCGGGGCTTCTGCTAAACCGGGTGCCGCTACTACTGATAAGCCCTCCGCAGTCTCAACTACTCCTGTGTCTACCGACGCAACAGCTTCCACTACTCGGAGAAATGAGCTAGCTAAGAGACCTGAGAGTTATTTGGACCTTAATGCTAAAGATATTGCACTCAATAGCAGTTTTGAGGCGAATCGCTATAAATTACCTTGGCCGGTTGACAATGGTATTGTGGTGCTAAAATTTGGAGACAATAAAATTGAGAATACGTTTTTGACAATAGACAATCCAGGTCTTACGATCGCAACTCCTACTGTCGGTAGCAATGTAAAAGCTGTTTTTGAAGGTGAAGTTCGTGGGGTGTATAATCTCGGCGATGGCATGGCTGTAACTATTCGACATGGAAAGTACTTTACAACATATAGTAATTTATCTTCCGTAACTATTGCAAAAGGTGCAATGGTTAAGACGGGTCAAATAATTGGAAAGACAGGAAAGGATGACGAAGGGAATGGAGGTCAGATTGATTTTATCATGACGATGGAGACCAAAAAAATTGATCCTCAGGGCTGGCTTCGTCGCTAATTACACTTTTATAAACTGGGCATATAACTTTTCGTACTGCGGAACGA
>JBILMC010000131.1:0-4236 GCA_044375755.1 Chitinophagaceae bacterium | reverse complement strand
CGCAAACTTCACTGGTAATAGATAAACTGATCCGAGAACTAACGGTTGAGTTTAATATAACCACCGTCATAAATACCCATGACATGAATAGTGTGATGGAAATTGGAGACTATATTCTCTATATGTATCAAGGGAAAAAAGAATGGGAAGGCACCCGTAAAGACATCATTTTTAGCAAAAATCAACTGCTGAATGATTTCATATTTGCATCGGACTTTTTAAAGGACGCCAAAGACATGCGTATGCTAGAAGAAACCGGCAAAATTCCCAATGAAAGGAACATGGATGAACTGACCCGTCCCTGACAACATTTCCCTACCTTTGCGCCAACTTTTACAAGTCATTTTATGAGTATTCTGATCAATAAAAATTCAAAGATCCTCGTACAAGGTTTTACCGGAACAGAAGGTACTTTTCATGCCACACAAATGATTGAGTATGGTACACAAGTAGTAGGAGGAGTTACTCCTGGAAAAGGTGGGACAAAGCATTTAGATCGGCCCGTATTCAATACGGTAGCCGACGGAGTTAAAACAACTGGTGCTGATGTAAGTATCATTTTTGTACCGCCAGCCTTTGCAGCAGATGCCATTATGGAAGCTGCTGAAGCAGGTATTGGGTTAGTAGTTTGTATCACAGAGGGAATTCCTGTTCAGGATATGGTGAAAGTGAAAAACTATTTACAAGGTAAAAAAACAAGGTTGGTTGGACCTAATTGTCCTGGTGTTATTACAGCAGGCGAGTGTAAGGTAGGCATCATGCCTGGCTTTGTGTTTGTAAAAGGCAGAATCGGAATTGTTTCAAAATCCGGAACCCTTACCTATGAAGCCGCAGACCAGGTTGCAAAAGCAGGTCTTGGCATCTCCACTGCTGTGGGTATTGGAGGGGATCCGATCATTGGTACTACCACAAAAGAAGCCATTGAACTTTTCATGAATGACCCCGAAACAGATGCTATCGTAATGATTGGAGAAATCGGTGGCGGTATGGAAGCGGAAGCAGCGCGTTGGATCAAAGAAAATGGCAATAAAAAACCAGTGGTAGGATTTATAGCAGGACAAACCGCTCCTCCAGGTCGTAGAATGGGACATGCCGGAGCAATTGTAGGTGGAGCAGAAGATACGGCTGCAGCAAAAATGAAGATCATGAGCGAATGTGGAATTCACGTGGTAAGCAGCCCTGCAGACATCGGAAATAAAATGGTAAGCATTTTAAAGTAATTTGAAAAGGATAGTACAGGTTGTTCTCTCCCTCACTTTCTTAGTAAGTCAGTTTGTTTGTTCTTTTGCGCAAACAAACTCAGCTCCATTTAAAGTAACGAGTGTCTCCCCACCCTTTGTACGCGAGGGAGATAAACCGTTTTTTCAATTCTTATTAACCAATTCTACCAAATTTGATTGGGCTGGTACCGGTCATTTCACACTTAATGACTCCGCAACGAAGGAAGCCGTTGATGGTTGGTTTTTTAATAGCCTCGGCAATCAGTACTTTACCATTGATCCTTTAAAAAAAGACTACATCCGTTTTCCATTAGAGATCCCTTTCAATTTCAATAAAAAAGCGCAATGGAAATTTTGTGCTAACTCCATAAAAGACACACTCTGTTCGCAAGGACTGCTGCGAATTTTGCCCTGGCCGTATGAAAATGAAGAATCCTTATTGGCGCAATCTGCTGAGCTACCCATTGTAAGAAAAAAAATAAATGGGGTAAGCGTAGAGGACCTAGTAGTAGTCCAATCTGGTGGCTTATTGAGTGTGGAAGTAGAAATCAAGCGAAACCAATACACAAAACAGTTTGAATTAAAAGAGAACTTACCCGCTGGCACTTCCATTGATCCAGAATCCTTGTTGGTAAAAGGCGACCGAAACAATATTCTTTTTGAAGGCAAACATCTCAAAAAGGATGAACTCGAAAATGCGAATGATTTTGCCCTCAAAATAGATTTCAATACAGCTCAAATCATCCGACTTTCATACCAAATACGGGCTATTTTTCCTGGCACGTATCATGTGCCTCCAACTGAATTACATGTAACGAACTCAACCACATTAATTACAAGATCACCGTTTGGATTATTGACAATAGAATAATTATTCCATTGAACACTGATTTTTTATTGATCGGACAAGGCATCAGCGGTACATGGCTAAGTTATTTTTTAGAACAATACGGCATTGAACACTTGGTTATTGATGATGGGTTCCCTGGCAGCTCCTCTCGTTTAGCAGGTGGATTAATCAATCCAGTAACGGGTCGCAACAAAGTAAAAACCTGGCTAGCCGATCAATTACTTCCTTATTGCCATGAACAGTACCAGGCAATGGGTAACCTTTTACATGAAACGGTGGTTGAAGAGAAAAAGATCATTGAGTGTTTTACCAATCAGGAAGCCATGCGACTTTTTACGAGGCGCGTCAATGAGAACCCAGAATACCTTCATCTAGATAGTCTCAACAATGATTATGGATCCTATTTTAAAAATATAATTGGATTTGGACTCATTCATCCAGCCTATTTGGTACGGATGGAAACGCTGCTGGTTACATGGAGAAACCGATTAAAAAAACAGAACCAACTTATTGAAACGTTTTTTGATGCTGATAAATTATTAAAGCATGATTCAGGATTCTCCTATGAAAATATTAACTGCAAAAAAATAATTTATTGCGACGGCATCGGATTGCGAAATCACAATTTGGCAACAAAGATTCCATTGGCCCCTACCAAGGGAGAAGCATTGATTGTAAAAATTCCTGGCCTTCCGCAACAAACCATCTTCAAAAACAAACTCACACTGCTACCCCAGATTCAAAAAGATCAATGGTGGGTAGGCTCGAGTGTTGAATGGGAATTTGAGACGGAGAAACCAACTCTTTCCTATAGGGAACAAACCATGGAAGCACTTCATAACTGGATTCAACTACCCATTGAATTAATTGAGCAACGAGCTGCTATTCGAATGGGGACCATGGAAAGAAGACCCCTGGTTGGATTGGACCCAGCTGAGAAACGAATTGGATATTTTAATGGAATGGGCACAAAAGGCTGCTCGCTGGCCCCCTATTTTGCAAATCAGCTGGTTCGAAACATTTTGTACCAAGAACCCATTCACTCCGAAGCAATCTGGTCTCGTTTTCTATAGAAAAACACCCGTTTTTCTTACCTTTCCGTTTTAAGACTTCCCAATGCAAAACCCCTCTGATTCTCTGTACTCTATCCCGGCACGTTTTCGCCGGATGGAAAATTTGCATATCGTGTTTTGGATAATCAAAGACATGAGCTGGTGCATGGGCTGGCAATACTTGGGTATAGCAATGATTGTTCCCACCCTACTAGTTGCCATATTTATTTCATGGCGTACAAGACAAATTCATTCTGAATTAGCCCATAATTTGGCAGTTGCCTTTTGGATTTGCGCTAACTCAACTTGGATGATCATGGAATTTATTCATCAGGATGAAACTACTTTTTTAGGTTTCCTTTCCGGCAAACAACTATCTATGATTCCATTTTTAATCGGCTCACTGATTCTACTATGGTACTATTTAGTGCAGCGCCCGCGTGAGATAAAAATGAAAAGAACAACAACACTCTGAACTGAAATAAGCAATAGACATGTACAGATCACATACTTGTGGAGAACTACGATTACAGGATAAAGGAAAAAAAATTCAGCTAGCTGGATGGGTTCAAACCGTTCGGAAATATGGCTCTATCACCTTTGTAGATTTACGTGACAGATATGGAATCACGCAGTTACTATTTGGAGAAGTAGTAAACGAACAACTTGATCAACAGCCACTTGGTCGCGAGTTTGTGTTGCAAGTAACCGGTACAGTGATTGAACGCAGTAACAAAAATTTACAACTACCCACTGGAGAAATTGAAATTGAAGTGGAGTCTTTTACTATTTTAAACCGTTCAGCAGTGCCTCCTTTCACCATTCAGGATGAAACAGATGGAGGAGATGATCTGCGGATGAAATATCGATTTTTAGACTTACGCAGAGTTCCGGTTCGTAAAAACCTTGAGTTACGTTACGCCGTTAATAGAGCCGCGCGTAACTATTTACATCAACAATCTTTTCTGGATATTGAAACACCCTTCTTAATCAAATCCACTCCAGAGGGAGCCCGTGATTTTGTGGTTCCTTCCCGCATGAACCCCGGACAGTTTTACGCACTGCCACAATCTCCACAAACCTTCAAACAATTGTTGATGGTAAGCGGATATGA
>JBILMC010000108.1:0-4797 GCA_044375755.1 Chitinophagaceae bacterium | reverse complement strand
CACAGATTGACTGTGAGATGGCCTTTGTGGAGCAAGAAGATATTCTCAGAATGTTTGAGGGGATGATTAAGTCCATTTTTAAAGAAGTAAAGGGCATCGACTACACAGAAAAAGTGGAACGCATGACCTGGGAAAAGGCGATGTGGACATATGGAAATGACAAACCGGATATTCGTTTTGGGATGCCATTACTGAACCTAAAAAAGCCAGACTCGGTTTATCCTGACCGAAATGATAATCGATCGCTGATTGATGGAGCACAATTTAATGTGTTTGATCAGGCAGAAACGGTGCTTGCAATTTGCTTACCCAATGGGGCAGATTATACCCGTAAACAAATTGATGAATTGACAGAATGGGTAAAGCGTCCACAAATTGGTATGAAAGGCTTGGTCTATATCCGATATAATGCGGATGGAACTTGCAAAAGCAGCGTTGATAAATTTTATTCCGAAGAAAGACAACTCGCCATCGCGAAAGCAGCGGGCGCAAATCCGGGCGATCTCATTTTAATTGTTGCAGGTGCAGAAGAAAGAACACGTAAAGCGATTAGTGAACTACGATTAGAATTGGGTGAGAGAGCTGGACTTCGCAAGCCCGACGAATATAAATTACTGTGGGTTTTAGACTTCCCATTATTTGAATATGACGAGGAAGGAAACAGATGGGTGGCTCGTCATCACCCCTTCACTTCACCCAAGCCTTCACAAATTGAAACCATGATCAACAATGATCCGGTAATTAAAGATGCGGCTAATTATTTAAATCACCCCTACGCTTCCATTAAAGCAAATGCTTACGACATGGTTTTGAATGGTAATGAAATTGGAGGTGGATCTATTCGTATTCATCAGCGTGAATTGCAAGAAAAAATGTTCGCGGCGCTGGGTATGGACAAAGAAGAACAGCAACATAAATTCGGATTTCTTTTAGGTGCATTTGAATATGGAGCTCCCCCACACGGAGGTATCGCCTTTGGATTTGACCGCCTTTGTGCATTATTAGGAGGTAGCGAAAGTATACGTGATTTTATTGCATTCCCAAAAAACAATGCGGGAAGAGATGTAATGCTCGATGCGCCATCTACCATCGATGATATCCAACTAAAAGAGTTGCAGATTCGGACAGATTTAAAATAGAAGCAATTAGCTTACAAGAAGTGTTCGCAGACAGGCTGCTACTTTTTCTGCATTGGGTAACATCGCCTGCTCCAACCCCTTGTTCATAGGAACAGCCGGCACATCGAGCGCTCCTAAAATTTGCACAGGGCTATCCAAAAAAGGAAAACAATCACGAGAAATTCTTCCCGCCAACGCCTCTGCAAAAGAGTTGCGTTGTTGCTCTTCAGTAAGGACTAGTACTTTTCCATGCAATTTTACTCGTTCATTAATCAATTGCTCATCCAAAGGATATAATGTTCGTAAATCAATAATTTCAATAGCCTCTTCAACGAACTGAGCAGCCGTTAATGCCCAATGCACACCCATTCCATAGGTAATTACAAGAGCTGTGCTCCCCTCTTCCAATTTTTCGGTTGATGCCTCTAGCACAATACGCCCTTTGCCTAGGGGAATAATATAATCACGATCTGGCTCGGTTGTTTTTGCAGCTTCAGTACCCGGAACTTTACTCCAATAAAGTCCTTTGTGTTCCATCATTACAACAGGATTGGGATCTAAAAAAGCTGCTTTCATTAAGCCTTTCATATCTGCTGCATTGGAAGGATACACCACTTTGATTCCCTTAACTGTTAACAAGGTTGATTCAACCGAACCACTATGATAAGGCCCGCCGCCGCCATAGGCGCCAATGGGAACACGTAGAATCATAGGGATAGGGAATTTTCCCATAGACAGATAACAGCTCTTTGAAAGTTCAGTTACCAATTGATTAAATCCAGGATAGATATAGTCAGCAAATTGCACTTCTACAATGGGTCGCAAACCCGTTGCAGCCATCCCTGCAGTAGAACCCACGATGTAAGCTTCTTGGATGGCCGTGTTAAAAACTCGATGATCTCCAAATATATCACCAAGTGTTGCCGCCTCTCTAAATACGCCACCTAATCGTTTGCCAACGTCCTGACCATAAAGAATAGCATTTGGATTATCCTCCATGATCTCTCGGATTGCGAACAGAGCTGCGTCCACCATTGGAATTTTTGCAGCGTTGTTTCCTTCCCGATTTCCTTTTTCCTCAAGCACTGCTGTTGGCGCATACGCATGCTCCTCTACTGTACTTGGATCTGGATCGGGGGCAGCAACTGCTCTAGAAAATTCTACTTCAATGAACGCAATTGCTTTTTCTTCTAGTGCATACAACTCAGTTTCGGTAATTCCTGCATTCAACAATCTGTTGCGCAGTTTCAAATAGGGATCATGTTGTTGATGCTTTTGCCAGTCTTCATCCGTTCGATAAAATTCGCGTCGTACTCCACTAGTATGATGACCAAGCAATGGCACTTGCGCATGCACCAAATAAGGTTGCCGATTTTTTCGAACAGCGGCAACTACTTCTTGCAACACAGTATAAGACGCTGCAAAATCACTCCCATCCACTTGCACTCGGTTGAGTCCTTTAAACCCCGCAGCGTATTCGAAAGCATTCATTGCTCTAGCTTCGGCAGCGGTCACACTTATTCCCCAATTGTTATCCTGCACCAGATAAATGATGGGTAATTTTTTTAATACAGCTACTTGTAATGCCTCGCTCACTTCCCCTTCGGTCATACTGGCATCTCCTAGTGAACAAATCACCACAGGAGGATCTGCTTTCATAAATGGAGGCAAGCCGCTTGTAGCATCCAATCCCTCTTTTTGCTGTACAGCCTTCCATTCTTCCCAGTAGCGAATACCATGCGCAATTCCCGTTGTAGGAATTACCTGCATTCCCGTAGCACTGGATTGATGAATGATGGTGGGCTTTCCTTTTCCATTATAACTAGGATGACTATAGTATTCTCTTCCACCAGAAAAAGGATCGTCAGCCTTTGCTAGTAATTGCAACATCAACTCATACGGACTAAATCCTAGACCCAGTAATAAACTCTCATCTCGGTAATAGGGACTAACAAAGTCTTGTGGCAATAATTGAAATGCAGCCGCCAACTGAATCGCCTCATGACCTCTTGAAGTAGAATGGACGTAAGAACAGATCGAACGATTGGACTCATAGGTTGATGCCATCGCTCGCACCTGACACATATATTCAAAAGCCTTTAACTGTAGAGAAAGATCTTTCATGAAAGAAAACCTATTGAATAGTCAGTTCAAACAATGAATCATCCTCCAAAAATCCTTCCAAAACATCCCCAGGTTCTACTGGCCCTACGCCGGCAGGAGTACCTGTAAATACTAAATCACCTGGTTCTAATGTAAAGTAGTTGGAAACGTGTGAAAGAATTTCTTCAAAACCATAGATCATCGCTGCAGTATGACCCTGCTGTACCAAACTCTTGTTTTTATACAGGCAAAAATGAATATCACGTTTATTTTTAAAAGCAGTCGCATCTCTCCATTCACCAATTATTGCAGACTGATCAAAAGCTTTTGCCTTTTCCCACGGCAATCCCTTATCTTTTAACCGCTGCTGTACATCTCTTGCTGTAAAATCAATTCCAACCGTCAACGCATCATAGATTTCACTAGCTTTTTCGATAGCAATCTGTTTTGCATGTTGACTAATACGCAATACTACCTCACACTCATAATGTAGATCTGATGAAAATGAAGGGATTGAAAAAGATTTTGCCTCTTGTGCCAAAGCAGTGGAAGGCTTGATAAAAATAACAGGTTCCTGCGGCACTTCATTTCCCAGCTCCTTGGCATGGGCCACATAATTTCTACCAATACAAAGTATTTTCATCGTAAAACAATTTATAACTGATGTACCTGATTATTGAATTGATTCATAGCCGTAGCGATTCCCTGTGTGCCAAAAACCTCGATCGCTTCAACCGAAGCATCAATTTTTTTTTGAACGATTAGCTCTTCAGATTTTTTCCATTTACTCAGCACAAAGTCTGCCTGACGGCCCTTAGGGTAATCATTTCCAATTCCAAATCGTAGCTTGGGATACTCAGTAGTGCCAATTGACTCCTGAATACTTTTTAAACCATTATGGCCTGCATCACTACCAGAAGGCTTTATGCGAATGCGCTCCAGCGGTATTGCTAAATCATCCACTACAACGAGTAGTTGAGCACATTCAATTTTCTCTTTTTCCATCCAAAACTTTACAGCCTTTCCACTCAAATTCATGTAGGTGGTTGGACAAATACAAATAAATGTCTTGCCTTTCCATTTAACTTCTGCGTAATAAGCGTGTCTTTCCACTTTGAACGTACCCCCGTGTTTTGCTACAAAAGAATACACGACATCAAATCCAATATTGTGACGCGTATGCGCGTATTCGTCTCCAACATTTCCCAAACCAACTATCAGGTATTTCATAGACAAGAAGAGGCTCAAAGATCGGCCTTCCCAAACAAAAAACCCGCACCAAAAGATGCGGGTTTATAAAGAGCCTGAAAGGCTTGATTACTTCTTTGCAGCAGGTGCAGCGGCAGGCGCAGCAGCGGCAGGCGCAGCAGCAGGTGTAGCAGCAGCTTCTTCCTGCTTCAACTGACGAGTAAGTGTAACAGAAGCGATAGGAATACGAGGAGAATTTAAAATTTCGTAGTTAGGAACATTTACATCCTCTACACGAACGTTGCCATTCAACTCTAAACCATCCACATTCACTTCAATTTGTTCTTTCAAATACTTAGGGAAAGTTTTAACCTTAAGAGATTTCATT
>JBILMC010000038.1:0-9083 GCA_044375755.1 Chitinophagaceae bacterium | reverse complement strand
AAAGTACTCTGGTTGAGTACACCTGTCAATGGGTTTCTTAAGTCTCTAAGTAAATTTTGAGCAGGTAGAACTGTCTCATTACGAAATGAGTAGGCAACAAAGTGATGACTATTGGCAGCACCTCTTAACTGAATTCTGTTTACAAAAACGGTATCGCTATTAGGTGTGTTTTTTCTTACAAAAACTTCGCGTTCAAAATTTTTAGGGATTTCAAAAGGATCAATTGTCAGCTGAAATCCAGTGCCCGCAGCAGGTGGTGCCAGGGGTTCGATACTAACCTGACAAGCCGAACTATCTTTTAGGATAGCATCGTCAATGCTACTGCTTGTTTTGCTAGCACCGGCAATAATCCAACGTTTTATAAATTCAACCTGCCCTCTGCTCAAAACTTTGCCGCCTAGTGGCATAGTTGCTCCTATATTGCCGCTATGATGACCCGTTTCGCAAGTGATTTTGTGATATAGAAAACTCTTATCTACTTCCCCTGGTTTTACGAGCATCCATCCATTGGCAATAGCGGTCGCATTTTGTGGGGCTTTATTGATCAATGCATCATAGCTATTACTAATCGAGAGTAATAGTTTGTGTTGTGAATAGCTGGCGTCACCTACAGACGAATGACAACCTGAATTTGCGCAGTTAGGAGTTAAGATTTCGTCCTGGATAATTTCAAAATCTGGTCTTCCTGATTCTTTTTTGCAAGAGAATAGTGCTAGGCTTAAAAATAGAGGTAGTGAGAATGTATAGATTAGTTTGTACTTGCTTATCATATCAACTGTCTTTGAACGATTCGATTGATAAGGTAAGTTACTCCAAATTTTCTTTTATTTTAATCCATCCGGGGGCATATAGGAATATAAATGTCTTCCTCGCTATCTGAACTTCCTTTTTTATATTTTTCGCCCAAGATCTCAAAATGCGGTCGATTATCTAGCTGATAATGCGATTGTGGAATCCACTCCCCATAGATTCTTTGAAAAATACTTGTGTCTATTCCTTTATGATGGAATACAGCGTAAAGACCACCTTGTAGAATAAATGATTTACAGGGTTCTATATTACCCTCAGTTTCTGTTACGGGTACCAACGCCCACTTTTCAAATTCAAGTGTTGGGTTAAATGCTTTAAAAAAATTATCTGGGAAGATTTGTAATGAGTAAAAATCGTTACTCAGTTTATGATTTATTTTTTTGCTTAAGGGAATAAATGTTTCCCATAGTTTTTGTGTTTGATTGTCTATGTAAGACATTTGAGCGGCTATTCCAACGAGCAGTATTTGTTCAACGTTTTTTATTGTTGGCACTAACATGATAAGTCAATCTTTTACTTTTTCTTTTACAATCTCAAAGTAGGTTACTTTAAATTTATCACCTTCAACGGTACCTTGAACTTTTGCTTTTTTTACGGTGTTACAAAATCCGTCATCTGCATGCGCATCTCCGTGATCATCGATTTTTGTCCCCTCTACTAAGTAAAGCCTGTCTTCAATTTTAATGGCAAGAGGACAGCCCGGAGCTTTCATTTTAAAATTACAAGTACCACAACTAGCTAAAACATCAAAAGTTTTTTTATTTGGGTCTAGCTTTAATGGTTTTGGGCTTTCTTGGGCATTGAGCGAAAGGCCTCCAACGCTGAGAAGTATGAGTAATAGTTGTTTCATATTGTATTAATTTACTTTTTCAATTAGCGATTCACTAATCGAAAATACTTTTATTTCATTGATTTGAGTTGATTTCTTTTGCTCTAAAATTCGAAGAATTATCTTTTTTACCGGTAATGCAGGAAATGTGATAATTCTTTTATTGCCAATAGTGGTACCTGCGATTGTTTTTAGTAACACGTTTCTTTCATCATAGAGTGAAAGATCAAATTGACTACAGGATTGACCATTACTGATATCCTCCTGGATAAAGATGCAATTAGCCGATCTATTCTTTTTTAGAGTAATATGAATATGATCGCATCCACTACTTACAATACAGCCGCTTGCAGTTTTATTATCTGTAATTGTGGATATAGTTTTGCTTTTTTGTGTGCGGGTATTTTGAATGCTTGCTTTACTTACTAAATTATTTTTGAAATTTTCTTTTAGTAAGCTGTTGAATCCGATTAGTGATACGGAGTCAAATTGACTAATTACTCCTTTATCATTTGGAGGAACATTGAGTAGCAGATTGGCTCCACGGCCAACGCTTTTTAGATAAAGCTGAAATAATTCCTCAGGCGTTTTCACTTTATTATTTTCACTTGCGCGCCAAAACCAACCAGGCCGAATACTAACGTCACACTCTGCGGGGATCCAGTATTTGCCAAATTTGTTTCCTGTTTGTAGTGTATCAGTTGACGGTGCTTTTTCGCCGGGTTCAAACCCATCGGTATTGAGTAAATTCCAGTTTGTAGCTCCCGCAAAACCTTTTTCATTTCCTACCCATCTTATATCTGGTCCTACATCGCTGAAAATGACTGTTTGGGGCGATAGCGTTTTGATTGTATTTCGAAAAAGCTCCCAATCATACACTTGTCTTTTCCCATTAGGACCTTCGCCGTTAGCACCGTCCCACCATAATTCCCAAATGGGTCCATATTGCTGAAATATTTCCTGCAGCATATTTACAAAAACCTGATTATAAGAAGCTGTTCCATAGTCCGGATGGTTTCTGTCCCACGGAGATAGGTAAACGCCAAGCAGAAGTCCAAATTCTTTACAGGCCATCGAGAGTTCTTTTAAAATATCCCCTTTTCCATTTTTCCATGGACTTTCGCGTATGGTATGCGTAGAGTATTGGCTGGGCCATAAACAGAATCCATCGTGATGCTTAGCTGTGATGATAATACCTTTAGCACCGGCTTTTTTTGCTAATTGGCACCATTGGCGTGCATCAAAGTTGATAGGATTAAATAAGCTTGTCGGTTCTTTTCCCGATCCCCATTCTTCTCCCGTAAAAGTATTAGGCCCAAAGTGTGCGAACCAGTAGTATTCTAATTGATGCCATTGAAATTGAGATTTAGAAGGAACTGGCTCATTTCCTAAAACAGCATTTAACTGGCTATTTGCTTTGGAAAATAAAAAGAGAAGTACGCACAGGGCTAGATAATTGCGCATACCTCAAATGTAAGAAATCACTAAACTCTTTTAAAGCCACAAAAGGTAAAGTTCTGCACACTACCGGAAGGGGTGATGTGGTCTTCATATTTACAAGTGGTATTTTTAAAATTATTATTCTCAAATCGCGCTTTCATAGCTGATGAATCATATTGTTTTATGTTGATCCCGCTACATTTTGTTGGTCCATTTGCAGAGAATGTTCCTACAATAACATATTTAGCTACAGCCTTATTGACAAGATCTATATAATTGTTTATTGCAGTTTCTTCTGTTTGAAAGTGAAATGCAGCTCTGTCATGCCATATATCATACGACTGATCGGGTTTAAATTCAAGCACATCACTAATAATCCATGTGACTGATTTCTTTTTGTCTCCAAGCCGGTTTTGTGCTCTTTTGATTGCCTCTTCAGATATATCTAGCACAGTAAGATTAGTAAATCCCTCGTCTAGTAAGTGATCAACTAACCGACTGTCGCCTCCTCCCACATCAATGATAGAAGAGTTTTTTGCAGGATGAAAATTATGAATAAATTCTAGGGAAGTAGTTGGCACAGATTGTGTCCAACTTACTTCATGTGGTTGTTTCGTTTTATAAATTTTTTCCCAGTGTTGCTGCATGTACACAATTTTTATAAAATTCGAACATCCTTGAGACTAAACAAGTGACTTAAGTCACTTTTAAGGTTTGCAAACGATTAGTGCTCGTTTTCAAAATAAGTAGTAGAAAATGCTGAGCAGTAAGCTTTTATTAATTCTCTAACTCTCGCAAACTCACTTTTAATTTCTTCCTGTGTCCCTGTGGCTTTTGCGGGGTCAGGAAAGTTTTGGTGTAATTTGATAGCTGACGTAGGGAATACCGGACATCTTTCGTTTGCATGATCACATACAGTAATTACGTAATCAAACTGAACCCCAGTATATTCACTAATATTATTTGATGTGTGGTGGCTAATGTTGATTCCATCTTCAATCATGGTTGCAATTGCATTAGGATTAACGCCATGTGTTTCAACTCCTGCACTATAGACATCCGCTTTGCCTGCAAGAAATTTATTTAAGTAACCATGTGCAATTTGGCTTCGACAAGAATTACCTGTGCACAAGACAAGTACTTTTTTATTCATAGTTAATTATTAGAAAGGATCAGACCATTTTTCGTCGGTATATACAGCAGTTCCGCTTAACGTTTTTAAAAATGCAACCACTGCATCCACGTCTTGTTGGTTTAGATTTAAATTTTGTCCAAATCCATTGGGTCGTAGTCGTTGATCAAGTCGAGTATTTCCAGGTGCTTGCACAATCTGACCATAATGTCCAATCACTGCTTGTAATGTTTTTATTGCACCTGTGTGCATGAAGGGTCCATTAGAAGTACCTGTAATACCAACTAGATCTCTTAGAGTAGGTGCTTTTGTATTATTAATATCTATACCAGTTCCGTTTAATACTCCCACGATTCCATTGTTTCCGGAGTTAGGGTCAATTGAAAATTCTGGTGGAGCATGACAACCGGCACATCCTAGTCCCCCGCCTACACGAACACCTTGTGAATTAAATTGCGGAGGGGTCAAAAATAAATTCTTTCCTGTATTTTCTTGTTGCGTGTAGTTAGTAAAAGGTTGTTGGTCTTGCGGTGTTTGTGATCGGCCTATATCATAGCGAGAATCAAATGACTGGATACTGCGAACAAATTGAGAAAGACACTCTTGTAAGCGTGCTTCTGTTACAGTTGTATTCCCATATACAAATTTGAAAAGCTCATTATAGTAATTAATACCTTGAATTTTTGCAAGTAAAGTGCTAATTCCGGGGCGGCCATTTTGTCCACTAAAGCCCATTTCGGCATGATCTTGTATGGGCTTTGTAGATTGTTCCTCTAATGTAGCGGCTCGTTCGTCCCAGAAAAATTTTGCTTCATTACTAAAACGCGCATTGATTAATCGCATTGAATGACGGGCAGTACTGCCATTTTCTACGCCTAAACTTGCGAGTGCAGTGTCTCCAAAAGCAAACTTTTGAATATGACAACTTCCGCAGGAAATAGTATTGTTGATGCTAAGCTGTTTATCATAAAAAAGTACTCTACCTAAAGTTGCCTTGGCATTGGTAATTGTATTGGATCCGGTGTTGTCCTTAGTGATGTAAGTGGGTTTATCCTGGTTGGCATAATTTACCAAATTAGTGGGATCGATTCTTGATCCAAACTTTTCTTTAATGGCTATGTAGGAATTAGTATCTGAAGTGTTTTTCTTACAACCATAGCCATTGAAAATAAATGATAGTGCTGCCAATAAGATCAAGAAATTACTTACATGCTTCATAATCAGTATTTAATTTCAGCTATGATGATAAAATAGTTCAAAAGTTTAGTTGAGCAAGCTACTAAAATTATGGGTTTACTCTCTTAACTTTAATTAGACTCACAAATTGCTTGCTTATGCAGTTTAATTTACAATTACTTAACAGAATCATACTTATTACTGCAGTTCATTTACTCTCTTATGATGTACATGCCCAAACAAAGCTTTTCAACGGAATCGATTTAACCGGTTGGCAAATCAATGGAACTGAAAAGTGGTATGTTGAAAATGGTGAATTGATTTGCGAGAGTGGTCCTAATAAAGAGTACGGGTATCTCACTACTAACAAGTTTTACAAGAATTTTATTTTAAAACTCGAATTCAAGCAAGAGGCCAATGGTAACAGTGGTGTATTTTTTAGATCGACTGTAAAGGGAACAGTTGTTAGAGGATGGCAAGTTGAGGTAGCCCCTTCCGGCCAACATACGGGCGGTATTTATGAATCATATGGCCGTGGTTGGTTGATAAAGCCAGATTCAGCCAGCGAAAAATATTTAAAGATGGGTGAGTGGAATAAACTTAAAATTCGTGTTGAGGGTGATCAGGTAGTTACTTATTTAAATGGACACCAAATGGTAAGTATAATAGACGAAAAAATTGGGACAGGTGAAGGTGGAATCGCGTTACAAATTCACTCGGGGGGTGGAATTAAAGTACGTTGGAGAAATATTCAATTAAAAGAATTATAAAATGATACGTATAATTATTATTTCCTTATTTTCTTTATTCATCCTGAGTGGATGTAAATCTTCTCGCTCACATGCTAATAAAGAATGGATTACTTTGTTCGATGGGACTTCTTTAGATGGGTGGAGAGCGTACAATGGGAAAGGTCTTCCGCCGGGCTGGGGAATTGTAAATGGCGAAATGACATTTAGCACTAAAATGATTTTGGAAAAGGACTATGATTATAAAGGAAGTCGTGATATTATTTACGGGGCAAAAGAGTTTGATAATTTTGAATTAGTGGTAGAGTGGAAAATTCCTCCAGGAGGCAATAGTGGAATCTTTTATCACATTGTAGAAGGATACAGAGGAATTCCAGAGGTATCTCCTGAGTACCAGTTGATTGATGACGAGCATTATACCGATTTTCATGATATTACTGCTTACAATAAAAGCATAGGCGTAACTGTCAATCCTCATTTATTACAGCCCTTACAGTCAACAGGCGCAGATTATGCAATGTATGCACCTGATGTCAAACAAAAAGTATTGCACCCAGCAGGGGAGTGGAATACCACTCGAATTATTTTCACCGAAAAAGAAGTTCAGCATTGGTTAAACGGGAAATTGATTGTTCGATTTGAACCCTGGTCTGCAGATTGGCAAAATAAAAAAGCAAATGGTAAATGGAATTTGGCGCCTGATTATGGAAAATTCAAAAAAGGGTATATCGGATTTCAGGATCACGGGAGTTCTTTGTGGTTTCGTAATGTCAAAATAAAGCCGCTTTAATATGAATAAGAGAGAGTTTTTCAAATTAACAACCTTAGCGATGGGTGCTTCTGTTCTTCAAATGTCGAACTTGTGGTCTACCACTACTAAAAAAAGATTTATTAGAACCGCACATATTGGCGTGGGGAACATGGGATTGGAAGATCTCAAAGCAATTTCTTCGCACGAAAGCGTACGCGTGACCGCTTTATGTGATGTAGATGCCGAATATTTAAAAGCAGCACATCAGCTTTTTCCCGATGCAAAAATATTTAGTGATTACAGAGAGCTTTTTAAAAAAATGCATAAAAAAATTGATGCTGTTGTTATTTCTACCCCCGACCATACGCATGCTCCTGTTTCGTTGATGGCTATGGATTATCGTAAAGCAGTTTACTGCCAAAAGCCTTTGACGCATTATGTAGCAGAATCTAGAGAAATGCGTCGAGTAGCACAGGAAAAAGGGGTTGTTACCCAAATGGGCATTCAAGTGCATTCTTTTTATGATTATAAATTGGCTACTCTATTGATCCGCGGAGGAATTATTGGAAAAGTTAGTAAAGTGATTGCCTGGTCAAACAAGAACTGGGGATTTGATGGTAAGCCTCCTGTATCTGCAGATCCTATCCCTGAAAGATTAAACTGGAATTTATGGCTGGGTACATCTGCTGAAAGGCCTTATAACAAGGGATATTATCACCCAGGAAACTGGCGTAAGCTAATGGACTATGGTTGTGCTACACTGGGGGACATGGGGGTTCATATTTTTGACACTCCATATAATGCACTTGAACTAGGAGTGCCCAATACTATTACAAATCATTGTCGACCCTCAACGGGCTATGGATATCCTGAGCGCAATATTGTTCATTATACATTCGATGGTACAGCTTATACAACTTTTCATTTTGAGTGGGTATGGTATGATGGAGTCGCTGGCCCCGAGAAGAGAGTAGAACTAAGTTTACCAAATGATGCCAGTCTACCTGATCAAGGTGCGATGTTCATTGGCGAAAATGGTAAACGACTATTATTACCGCACTTTATGCAACTTCCGCAGTTGATTGTTAATGGGGCATTCGTAGATTATTCGATTGTGCAATATGATACTACAAAAAGTTTAGGAGAGCCTGTTCGTGATTATGGGAAAGAGTCTCCACTACATTATCATGAATTTATTGATGCCTGTTTAGGGAAGTCTACATGTTCGGCTCCATTTGAATATGCATCTAAATTAACGGAGACAATTTTATTGGGGGTAATTGCTGGACGATTTGCAGGTCGGACACTTCATTATGATAAAGAGAAATCTCAATTTAAGGAAGCCGATGCTAATAATTATTTGACCGGTGATTATCGATTGTTCTGACTAGTTACGGGAGCAGGACTTTTTTTCTTTTAAGTTTTTGATAGTCTAAAAAATAGATAAGTCGTGCCGTTAATTCTTTCCCTTGCGGAATTTGAAAAACCTGCCTTAAGTTTTTTCCATAATTGGTATAAGTAGAACCATCAATAGCATAATCAAGAGGCATCCAGTTCTTCCATCCGATGATTAGACGACTACCGTATTTGAAATCCCACGTGTAAAAAACATCGAGATTATATGCATTATAATTATTATCAACTCCAGGTATAAAAGCTCTATTTATCCAATTACCATCTGCATCTACATTAAAGAATTTTTCATAGGTAACACGACTCCAATAATGTCTCGCTCGTAATGTTAAGAACATTCTGGGTGTAAAGTTTAAAAGACCTGTTAATAGCGTAGTTTGTTCAAATACATCTCGCCAACCAATGATGGGTTCACCATTTGCCTCTCTTCTAAATGCATATCCCACATTTCCCATATCACGTTTGCCTTCGGTACTTAAAGTAAGACTTAGCCAATCTGTAAATCGATATCGAAATGAGAATTCATAACGAAAAAACTCAGCGTTTTCAAATGCAGGTGTAAACGCATAACCTCCTTCCAATCCTGCGAAAAATCTTTTTCTACTGTCTGAGCTTCCTGAAAATCCAGTGTAATGCCACGGCATGCTTCTTACCATTCTTCCCGGAGTTCTTAATTCAAAAAAATCATTCTGCCATAGTGGCTTTGCTACGTATTCAAAATTGACATCCCAGAAGTTTCTTAAAAAATAAAATGCGCTAGCTCCAATTTCAAGTTCGCGCCAT
>JBILMC010000063.1:0-6797 GCA_044375755.1 Chitinophagaceae bacterium | reverse complement strand
AGTAATTGATTCGTATGGAAGAGAACTCAACCAAGAATTTAATGTTCAACCTACCTATACGCATCGATTTTCAAATCGGTTACGTCTACATTCACGAGGCTACTTTACCAGATATACGGGGGATCAGCAACTTCGGTTTATGCAGAAACCAGATAGTCTGTACGTAGATCGATTTGAGCAACGACTGATACGAATTGAAGAACAACTGGATTGGAAAAAAGGTAAAGCAGATTTTGTTATTGGAGCAGGATTGCAATGGGAGCAGGCTTGGTCTACCCGCTATGACGCACTGACAAATAGAAAGCAAAATGAGGTTGTGTATGCTTTTGCACAATGGGAGCAACCGCTTTTGGAAAAGCTTATTAGCATTACCGGTTTTCGCTATGATGATAATCGTTTATTTGCTGGGGCCTTTACACCTAAATGGGCACTTCGTTTCAATCCTACTTCTAAATTGTCTTTGCACGCTTCTGTGGGACGGGGATTTAAAGCTCCAGACTTTAGACAACTCTATTTGAATTTTACAAATAACGCTGCTGGAGGTTACTCTGTTTTTGGAACACAGGATGCGTTACGGGTGATCAATCAATTACAACGTAATGGACAAATTGCTGAGTTAAAAAATGATTTTTATTTACTTCAGTCTCTGCAACCTGAGCAGTCAACCGGTATTAATCTGGGAGTAGAGTGGAAGGGTTTTCAAAGAGTAGTAACTCATTTCAATGTGTTTCGAAATGATATACAATCTCTCATTGATGTACGCCAAGTAGCTACTCGTGTGGATGGCTCTCAACTGTTTAGTTATCTTAATGTCAATCGTGCTTTTACACAAGGTGCCGAACTAACTATCAGTTTACAGCCCAATTTAAAATGGAATCTTCAATGGGGTTATCAATGGTTACAAACGGGAGATAAAGAAGAATGGCAACGCGTAAAAAAAGGGTTGGAATATATTCGTGACGAAAGTGGAGCCAGTGTGGTGATGTCTCGCAAGGACTATGTTGGGCTACCCAATAGAAGTAAACACCAAGCTCAGTTTAAACTTCGGTATCAACCAGCCGAAGGTTCTTTTTTATATCTACGATTAATCTATAGAAACCGTTGGACGATTGCCAATAGCAACGGAAATGGGGTGCATGATCTTCAAGACGAGTATGCAGCTGGTTTTGTACAAGCAAATATTTCCGGCGGTGTCACAATAAGCCGTGTACTACAACTGCAAGCAGGTGTTGACAATCTTTTTAATTATCAAGACCTAATTTATATGCCCAATTTTCAAGGTCGTACCGTATACTTTACAATTCGTCATTCAATTAATCCTCAAAAAAATAAAAAATGAAAAAGGTAGCAATTGTTTTTACCGCTTTGATTGGTCTGGTTGCTTGTGAAAAAAACCCACCTGCAAAAACTACAGATCTGCGTGCTTATTCAGTGGAAACTGTTGGTAAAATCACGACTGTTAGAAATCTCCCTGGTGATACTATTATTGGAACGAATGCACAGGGGCAGCCCTTTGGTGCTGGCAAGTATAGCTTTTTTAGCCTGGAGACAGGTCAGTGGATTCCTAATGTAGATTCAAATACAAATCGCTGGGATCTGGCTTTTGCAGGAACCATTATTCGTGTCAATAATCAATCTAGCGGTCCAGGATTTGGTGGTGCTTTTGTTTACAATGGTGCGTTTGATGCGCTAACAGCCGTGCCCACTGATTCTGTGTTCAGAGTAGATAATCATCCCATCTCATATGCCATTACACGTGGTTCAGGAAGAGCCTGGTATACCTATGATGGCCCTACTAATTTGTTGACCCCTATCCCCGGTCGCACCCTAGTGATTAAAACGGCTTCGGGCAAATATGCTAAAGTGGAGATTTTAAATTATTACAGAGGGGGTACAACTCCTTCAGCCACAGCTCCAGATAGCATCAAAATTCGTGACCAACGTTTTTTCCATTTCCGCTACACCTATCAGGGAAATGGGTCACGTCAGTTTTGATCAGTCACTTAGCTAATTTACCCGTTAAAACAGGCTTTCAGGTCGGCTCAAATACGTAGCTTTGCCGACCTGAAAACTGTCATGAAATCTCAATATCGCGAGTTTACGGGCCTTCATCTGCCCTCTATTGAAAAGGAGGTTTTAGATCGCTGGACCGCCCAGAAAACCTTTGAGCAGAGTGTAATGCTTCGTGAGGGTGCGCCTGCTTTTGTATTTTATGAGGGTCCCCCCAGTGCAAATGGAATGCCTGGCATTCACCATGTTATTTCACGTACTTTAAAAGATCTGGTATGCCGCTATAAAACCATGCAAGGTTTTCAAGTAAAGCGTAAAGGCGGATGGGATACGCATGGGTTGCCAATCGAATTGGGTGTTGAAAAGGAGTTAGGAATCACGAAAGAGGATATTGGCGTTAAAATCACAGTAGAGGAATACAACAAAAAATGCCGCGAGGCAGTTCTTCGCTATAAGGATAAATGGGACGATATCACCCGCAAGATGGGTTATTGGGTGGATTTGGATGATCCCTATATCACTTTCAAAAATGAGTACATTGAGACCCTTTGGTGGTTGTTGAGCGAGTTACATAAAAAAGGATTGCTGTACGAAAGTGTCAGTATACAACCTTATTCACCAGCGGCAGGTACCGGTCTTAGCTCTCACGAATTAAATCAGCCTGGAACTTATAAAGATGTCAAGGACACTAGCTGTGTGGCTATGTTTAAAGCCATTAATCAGGGAGCCGCAACATTTTTGTTTGATGCGGTAAAGGGGTTGCCGAGTGAGGATATTTTTTTCATGGCCTGGACCACCACACCTTGGACCTTACCTTCTAATTTGGGATTGACAGTTGGTGCAGAGATTGAATATGTGCTGGTGCAAACGGTAAATCCATATACCCAGGTTTCTGTGAACGTGGTATTGGCAAATGCATTAGTTGGCAAATATTTTAAACCTGAGGGTGAGAATGCAGATTTTTCATTGATTGATGAAAAATCAAAAGTGTTGCCCTGGAAAAAACTTTTATCATTTAAAGGAAAGCAAATTGAGGAAGCACAATATGAACAGTTGCTTCCCTTCGCGGCTAATGCACCTGCAGTGATAGAAGAGATTACGCCAGGTGCAAAGCCATTCAGGGTTTTGGTGGACAGTTTTGTTACTACCGAAGATGGTACGGGTATCGTACATACGGCCCCTGCTTTTGGTGCAGACGATTACAAAGTGGGAAAGCGATATGGCATTGGTATACTGACCATGGTAGACCGTGAAGGAAAATTTGTGGAAGGACTTGGAGAGTTTAGTGGTCGATATGTCAAGGATTATAAAAACCAGGAAGGGTATGTTGATGTGAACGTGGATATTTCAGTCAAACTGAAAAAAGAAAATCGTGCCTTCCGGGTTGAAAAATATGAACACAGTTATCCGCATTGCTGGAGAACAGATAAGCCCATTCTCTATTATCCGTTGGATGCTTGGTTTATTCGTACTACTGCACTGCGTGATCGCATGGTTGCGCTCAACAAAACAATCAATTGGAAACCTGCCTCTACTGGTGAGGGGCGTTTTGGCAACTGGTTAGAGAATATGGTTGATTGGAATTTGAGTCGTAGTCGGTATTGGGGTACCCCACTTCCTATTTGGCGTTCGGCTGATGGAACGGAAGAGATGTGTATTGGAACCATTGCACAATTGAGAATCGAAATACAAAAAAGTGTTGATGCTGGTTTTGAATTTGGTGGATGTAAAAAAGGTGCTGCTGATTTACAACAAAAGATTGATCGCTTGTTGGCTGATTTACATAAACCATTTGTTGATGAAATTATTTTAGTCAGTCCTTCTGGTCAACCGATGAAAAGGGTTTCTGATTTAATTGACGTGTGGTTTGATTCAGGTGCAATGCCGTATGCGCAATGGGGTTTACCCGATACCAGCTCCAACCAATATGGTCCTCTAAGTCCTGAAAACTTTTTCAAGTATCACGCACTTAATGGTAAAACAGGTGCAGGCACTGCGTCATTTCCTGCCAGCTTTATTGCAGAAGGAGTTGACCAAACACGCGGATGGTTTTATACGTTGCATGCCATTGCTGCGTTGTTATTTGATTCTGTCGCTTATCAGACTGTTGTGAGTAATGGGTTGGTGCTGGATAAGAACGGAAATAAAATGAGTAAGCGATTGGGTAATGTAGTTGACCCCTTTGCAACCATTGAAAGCTTTGGGGCAGATGCGACACGTTGGTATCTGATCACGAATGCTTCTCCATGGGATAATTTGAAATTTGATCTGGAGGGAATTAAAGAAGTTCAACGAAAGTTCTTTGGTACGCTCTACAATACCTACCAGTTTTTTGCATTATATGCTAATGTAGATGGCTTTGCATTTAAAGAAGCAGCTATTCCAGTAAAAGAGAGACCAGAAATTGACCGATGGATCCTTTCCTCCCTACATACATTAATTGCACGGGTAACGTCTACTATGGATGATTATGAGCCAACGCAGGCGGGGCGTCTCATTGAAGATTTTGTCGACGAGCAGTTGAGTAATTGGTATGTCCGTTTGTGTCGCCGCCGTTTTTGGAAGGGAGAGTATTCGCACGACAAGATTGCTGCGTATCAAACGCTCTATGAATGTATAGAAACGATCACTCGTTTGATGGCTCCGATTTCACCGTTTTTTAGCGATGCCGTTTTTTTACAACTCAATGCAGTAGCCGCTCGATTTACGGCTGCTTCTGTCCATCATGTTGAATTTCCAAAGTCTGATGCCTCAATCATCGATAGAGATTTGGAAGAGCGGATGCAACTGGCTCAGGATGTTTCTTCGCTGGTATTATCATTGCGCAAAAAGGTAAACATCAAAGTGCGTCAGCCCCTTCAAAAAGTGTTGATCCCTGTTATGGATACTATCATGCAGGGTCAACTCGAAAAAATTGAAGATTTGATCCGTGCAGAGGTCAATGTTAAGGCTATTGAGTACTTACGAGCAGATAATACTTTTATCAAGAAAAAGATCAAGCCCAATTTTGTGGCCCTGGGTAAAAAGCTAGGACCCAAAATGAAGGCTGTATCTGCAAACCTGTCTACTTTTTCACAGGAGCAAATTGCACTGTTAGAAAAAGAGGGTCAAATTAATTTGTCAATAGATAATGAACCCCTACTATTGCAACTAGCGGAAACAGAAATTAGCAGTGAGGATATTCCGGGTTGGACGGTAGCTTCAAAGGGTAGGTTGACTGTAGCCTTAGACATCACCGTTACTCCCGAATTAGAATCGGAGGGACATGCGCGTGAATTTGTGAACAGGATTCAGAAAATTAGAAAGGATGCTGGATTTGAGTTAACGGACCGGGTGCTTGTTCAGGTTGTTGCCTCGGAGGGTTTAACAAAATCACTAGCTACTTTTAAAACCTATATTTGCGCCGAAATCCTTGCGGATAGGTTGGATTTTTCCAATACAATTTCCGATGGGATCGAAGTGGAAATTAATGATGAAATAATAAAGGTGGACGTAACCAAAAAAGGCTAAGTCATGGCAGTAAAGAAAAAACCAACTCCTAAAAAGGTTGTAAAAAAGGCAGCGGCTCCAAAGCCTGCTGCGAAAAAAGTAGTTGCAAAAAAGCCTGCGGCAAAGGCAAAGCCTGTTGCTAAAAAAGCAGCTCCCAAAAAGCCTGCGGCAAAGGCAAAACCGGCTACAAAAAACGCAGCCCCCAAAAAGCCTGCTCCTGTCAAAGCTCCAGCGAAAAAAGTAGCTGCATCTGCTGTTAAAACTCCTGCTAAGCCATTTGTCAAACCTACTTCGCATGCGGCTAGACCTGCATCTAAAATTGTAAATAAGCCTGCTCCTGCCGCTGCCAAGCCTGTTGCTCCCTCTTCAAAACCTGCTGAGGTAGCTCCCAAAAAAGCTACAGGTCCAGCTGCATTGGTATCCATTAAGCCTAAAGTTCAGCCCATAACTAAAAAAGAGCCGCCAAAGCCAGCAAAAGTGGTAATCCCTAAAACTTCTACTAAAAGTTCTGTTCGTTACGAGCCTGATTTTACCAAGTCAATTTTGGATGCGAATCGTCAGGAGCCCGTTATCGCAGGCCCTTCTCAGCGTTACTCCGATGCGGATCTTGCCGAGTTTAAAGAAATTATCCTTCGTAAACTCGATGCAGCAAAAAAAGAATTGAATTATCTGCAAGGGTTAATTACACGTAAAGACGAAGGTGGGGATATGGATGATGCTCGCTACATGACCATGGAAGATGGAAGTGTGAGTATGGAGCGTGAGCAGTTAAGTCAAATGGCCAGCCGTCAAATCACATTTATAGATCACTTAGAGAAGGCTTTGATGCGTATTGAGAATAAAACCTACGGTATTTGTCGCGTAACTGGCAAACTCATTGATAAAGCGCGTCTGCGTGCAGTTCCTCATGCTACATTAAGTATTGAAGCCAAGCAGATGATGAATAAGTGACAATACGGTTACCTTTGCGAAAATAATTTCGCATGTCACGTTTTTTCCTCATTTTGATTTTGCTTTTTGCTCGTATTACACTTTTTGCCCAGGCAACAGTGGTATCAGGTCCCATGCTGGGTCCTGTCGAATTAAGGGATGCAAAAGTTTGGTTTGAAGTAAGTAATAGTGTTTCAAAAGCATCGCTCCGTGTCAACAAAAAAGGAGAGTCCGTTTACAAGGTAGTTCCTTACAAAGGCTCATTGGGAAATGAATTCAACCCCATCACTTTTACCGTCGGTGGATTAGAACCAAACACCACTTACGAATACACGTTAATCGCAAATGATAGGCCAACAAAATCAGTA
>JBILMC010000037.1:0-9223 GCA_044375755.1 Chitinophagaceae bacterium | reverse complement strand
GAGGGTTAATCTGGCCGTGCCAATCTAACATGCTCCACTTCCATGAATCGTAAGAGGGAAGTAATACGCTCTTACCCCAATTAAAATTACCTTGGTACTGTCCATTATGAACCGTGAATACAGTGGGAATAGTATGCAAACGAGGATGAAAATCATCTGCATATTTAAACATAAAAGGTATTAACCCGCAATGATGATCATGACAATGAACAATATCAGGTAAATGATTCCAGCTTTTCAACCAATCACAAACAGCAATTTGGAAAGCTAAAAATCGCTCAATATCATCGGCATATCCATATATATTTTCACGATCTAGTAAACCATTAATATCGAGTAAGTAAAGATCAAACCCTAATCGATTTGTTTTTTCACGGATCACACTATAATGAAAAAACTGTTCGCCCAAAAAATGTCCACCCTCATGTACAAGTTGCCACTCATTTTCTATCAAAAATGAAGTTCGATACATGGGTATCACAACTTTTGATACTGCCCCCAATTTGTTTTGATATTTTGGTAATGCGCCAACCACATCACCCAATCCCCCTGCCTTTGCCACGGGAAAGCATTCGGCTGCTACATGTAAAATTTCCATTTACCCACGAAAACGTTGTACCGTAAATTAAGCCAAAATATTTAACGTTGCTCCCAAAAAATAACTATTTTCAAGCCTATCAAAAAAACCAACCCATGAATCAACAAACCAAGTGGTCACAATTCAGTGTTTTGATCAGTGTTTTCTTTTTCTGGGGCTTTGTAGCCGCATCAAATGACATTTTAATCCCCGTCTTTAAAGAAAAACTTAATCTTGAACAATGGCAATCACAAATGGTCTCATTTGCCTTTTATGTTGCTTACACGGTTGGGTCTATTATTTATTTTGTTATTTCCAAAGCAATCGGTGGAGACTTGTTGAACCGAATAGGCTATAAAAATGGCATTTCACTTGGGTTAGTAATTTCTGCCCTTGGTTCTTTACTTTTTTATCCGGCGGCAGAGCAAGCTTCTTTTAATCTCATGATTACAGGACTTTTCATAGTTGGACTTGGGTTTTCTTTACAACAAACTGCTGCAAATCCTTTAGCCATAGTAATGGGGAACCCCAAAAGTGGAAGTCAGCGCTTAAGCATGGCAGGTGGAATCAATAACTTAGGAACAACAATCGGCCCTGTATTGGTGAGTCTTGCCATATTTGGATCAGTTGTGGCCAGCACTGGAGTAGCTAGTATTGAAAGTGTAAAAACTCCTTATTTGACGCTGGGCGCAGCCTTTTTAGTAGCTGCCTTGATTTTCAAATTTTCATCAGTGCCAAATAAAGTTGATTTAACTCCTGAGTCTACCAGTGATTCTATTCAAACAGAAAGAAAAAGTGTCTGGAATTACCCTCAACTAGTTTTAGGTATGGCTGCTATCTTTTTATATGTTGGTGTTGAGGTAACTACAGCATCTAATTTACCAGAGTTCATGCGTATTCATACTCAAACAGAAACTAAAGATATCGCACCATTTGTATCATTATTCTGGGCAAGTCTTATGATCGGACGTTGGACAGGATCTGTTGGTGCACTGGATATCAGTAAAGATTTAAAACAGATTTTGCGCTTTATTATGCCTTATATTGCTTTTGGTGTATTTCTTCTCATAAACAGCCTAGCTTCTCATGATATAACACCCTTTTATGTATACGGCATAGTGATCATAGCAATGATTTTTGGAGATATTCTTAGCAAGGGAAATCCTGCAAGACAATTGCTAATTTTTTCGCTGATGGGCATTGCTGCTAACTTCGTAGGTATGTTAGCAGAAGGTATGGTCAGTGTGTATGCTTTTATAAGTGTTGGTCTATTTTGCTCCACATTATGGCCATGTATCTTTACTCTTGCAATTGCCGGATTAGGGAAACACACTAATGAAGGATCTGGTTTGCTAATTATGATGATCATGGGAGGTGGATTCATTAGCCTACTCCAGGGATTTTTAGCTGGTGACAATTATCTGGGTATACAGTGGTCTTACTTAGTTGGTGTTGCATGCTTTGCGTTTTTAGCGTTTTATGCAATAAGAGTAACCGGCATATTAAAAGCCCAAGGAATTGACTATGATAAATTAGAGGGCGGAAAGCAAGGACATTGATTTATTAAATTGAACATACATGTCAAACTTCGCAGTTGGAATTGATATTGGTGGAACTACAACCAAATTTGGTATTGTTGATCGAGAAGGAAAAATTCTAGAACAAAACAGAATCCCCACTAATGCACATGAAACGGTGCAGGGTTTCATCAGCGATTTACATGAAAAACTGAGCCCCATGATTGAACGCGTTGGAGGTCTTTCCAACTTTGCAGGCATTGGAGTGGGCGCTCCAAATGGAAACTATTATACCGGAAATATTGAGCACTCAGCAAACTTAAAGTGGAAAGGCATAGTACCATTAGCTTCCATGTTACAAGAGAAGTTTAATATGAAGGTTAAACTTACCAATGACGCAAATGCTGCTGCGGCAGGTGAACAACAATACGGTTGCGCCAAGGGAATGAAAGATTTTATTACTATCACTCTTGGAACCGGAGTGGGCAGTGGGATTTTTATTGATGGTAAAATCGTGTTAGGGCATGATGGATTTGCTGGGGAGTTAGGCCATACGATTATACGACCGGGTGGCCGTTTACACAATGGGACGGGTATTCGAGGAACACTTGAATCCTATGCTTCTGCAACAGGAGTTAGAGAAACTGCACTTGAAATGCTTGAGCAATTTCCAAATGTAGATAGTGCATTGAGATTGATTCCAGCCGATGAATTAACAAGTGAAAAAGTATATGATTGTGCAGTACAGGGAGATAAAATAGCTTTAGAGATTTTTCAGTTTACAGGTCAACTTCTTGGTGAAGCGCTGGCAAACTTTGTAATGTTTTCTTCACCTGAGGCCATCGTTTTATTTGGAGGACTCACTAAAGCAGGAGATCTTATTTTGAATCCCACTCAGGAGGCAATGGAGGCTAACCTTTGCCAAGTATTTAAAAATAAAGTAAAGCTGGTGTTCAGTAATTTAAAAGAAGCCGATGCTGCTATTCTTGGTGCAAGTGCACTAATTTGGGAAGATTAATTTTTCAATTGAATAATAAAGACCCCTGGCACTGCCCGCTCTCCCTCTTTATCAGAAGGAAATATTGTTTGTTTACCATTGATTAACAAACATGAACTTCCACCTCCATCTAGATTAAGCGCCTCTATACATCCTAATTCGATTAAAAGTTGAGCCGTTTCTTTCAAGGTAGCTCCCTCAGCAATACCTGGGCGACGACCCTCAATTGCTAATAGTATCAGCTTACCATCGGCGGTATAGCCAATTGCTGAGCGAGGATGTTTGTCATCAATTGCTTTACCAGCAAATTTCATCTCTAGGTCATTGGCGATTGCAATTTCGCCGTTTTGAACTAAAACAGGTCCCCCACCCACAGCCGTTTGCATTTTCCATTTTTTTGGATTTAGGTGGTCAGCCTTTGCCATTTTTAAAAATGTTTGTTTTGAAAAAAGTGTAATACTGTCTTTTAGCGGTTTTATAGGTTGTTGAATGGCCAGCGGGTATTTGGAAAATGAGTCAGTATAAACCCAAGCTACATCTGGCATACGAAAACGATTAATACCTAAAGCGCTTCCAATAGGATGACGCCATGTCAATGTATCTTTTCCCTTTCCAGCAATGGAATGGACCTGGAAGGCCAGTTGCCTTCCAGCCTTTAGTACAATATTTAAATTTTGATGGGTGGCAAAAGAAAAGAAACTAGTATTAAGAATCGCTAACGGCTTATTATTTTTTTGATAAAATGCGGACGGAGTTAATCTTCGTTTAAAAGTTGTATCAACTGTAAAATCGAGTGATGGGTCGTTCAACTCAACTAGTAGCGCATAGGCGATAAAGGGCTTTTGATTGAGTGAAGAAGTTGTTTTAAAAATTTTTGTGGATGTTGGGAGGGGTTGATAAAGACTATCCACATTAATCCAGTTGATCTGGCCAAAGGAAATGATAGTCAGCAGTGAAAAAAATATATAGCTAACTATCTTTTTCATAGAGTTAAAATGAACGGTTGGCAAGCCATTGATTTTTTCCAAACCCAGGTATCACGTGTTTTTCACTGTGGTAAGATGAACGGACGAGAGGCCCACTCTCCACATAATCCAACCCAAGTTGGTAGCCAATTTCTCGATATTCTGCAAACTCATCAGGATGAACAAACCTGGCAACTGGCAAATGCTTTTTGGTTGGCTGCAAATATTGTCCGATGGTAACTACATCACAACCATTTTCCTTAAGATCTTGCAACGTTTGAACTACTTCTTCTTTCTCCTCTCCCAATCCTAACATAATTCCACTTTTAGTTCGCATGCCCCCCTCTTTCAAAATACGGATCACTTCCATACTTCTCCAGTATTTAGCCTGCACGCGTACCTGCCTCGTCATTCGCTCAACAGTTTCAATATTATGGCTCACTACCTCTGGAGCAGCATCAATTACTCGCTGTATGTCATCTTTACGACCTTTAAAATCAGGAATCAAAGTTTCCAAAGTAGTATCAGGGGAAAGCGTCTTAACCGCTTTGATTGTATTATACCAAATCGTAGAACCGCCATCAGGTAGTTCATCACGATCCACAGAAGTTATTACAGCATGCTTTACTTTCATTAGTAGAATAGCCTCTGCTACTCGTTGTGGCTCGTCCCAATCCACCGCCTCTGGTCTTCCTGTTGCCACGGAGCAAAATCCGCAACTACGAGTACATACATTTCCTAAAATCATGAATGTGGCGGTACCAGCACCCCAGCATTCCCCCATATTTGGACAATTACCACTCTCGCAGATAGTGTGCAATTTATGCTTGTCAACTAACTGCCGCACTTGCTTATAATTCTCACCAATGGGGAGTTTCACACGTAGCCAATCCGGCTTTTTAAAATGAGAAGGGGCATTAGAATCAACAGTAGATGCAGACATGTTACAAAGGTAACATTTCACTACTTTCTTCGGCCAAACAACAAAGCGATATGTGCCTGAAAGAACAAAGACCTATTTTTTTGAAGGGCCATAATTGGAATATTTCCAGCAAAATATTCCACGCTGCAACCTATTTCAAGTGCACTGACCACTTCGTTAAATCTTCCATAATCAAATCGCAAGGAGGACTTGACAAAACCTCCTGGTTTAAGCTTCAGCTCATTCCATCCACGCCAAAAGCCCCCGGCTCCCATTATGGCTGGCCCAAGAAACATTATTGAATCCTGCGTGCTATACTTTATAAATTTGGTGTTAGGGCCATTTGGATCCTCCACCTCAACATAATAAGGCTTAAGCAAGCCTAAGGATAAACCTCCATGATAAAGCAGTGAAACGGCTACTCCATTTTTATTTCCTTTTTGTCCCAACATCCGCTGTTGACCTACGCTAAAAGAGGCCTGGTAAAAATTATTGACTTTCCCGTAGATATAGGGATTGCTGATAAATAAGAAAGGGTTAGACAGATTTTGAAATTTATTTTCCTTTGGATGCTTAATCTCGGTTAAATCAAATCGATACAAATTATTTTTTAAAGGAGTCTTGGCAGTACCTAACTCATAAAAAAGTCCATATCCATTAGATCGTGCCTGAAATCCAAAAACACTATGCTTGGTGTATACCAGCGTTCCCTCTTCAGCTTGACGAATTAAAGCATTAATTTTTTTTCTCTTTTCAGCTCGGCGTTCATCTTTTTGTGAAAGCTGACTATAAGAAACGTTGGTCATAAAGCTGAATGAACAAACAAAAAGTAATATTAATGAGCTACGCACCGTTTTAATTTATCTATGAAACGTAAATTTATGAAAATTATTGAGAATGACTTCAGTCGTTTATTACCAAGGAAACCTTCGAACTAGCTGTACGCACAAGCAAAGTGGATCAACAATAGAGACAGACGCCCCAGTGGACAATCATGGAAAGGGTGAACGATTTTCCCCCACAGATTTACTGGCAACTAGTTTAGCAGCATGCATGCTTACTGTTATGGGGATTAAAGCCAGTAGCATGGATACCAGTCTTGAAAACCTATGCATAGAGGTAGAAAAAATTATGGCTAGTAAGCCAAGAAGAGTTAGTGAAATCAAACTAAATGTGAAAATACCCTCCTCCCTGATAAACCTGGAAAACAGAAGTAAGGTCATTCTTAAAAATACGGCAGAGACCTGTCCTGTTTTAAATAGTATACACCCGGGAATTAAAATTGCGATAAATTGGAATGAATGGGCTAATTAAATGCCTGCAAATATTGTAATACCCGACTGATAGGAAGTCCCATCACGTTATAAAAATCACCTTTGATTGACTGAATTCCCACCACCCCTATCCACTCTTGAATAGCATAGCTACCCGCTTTATCAAATGGTTTGTACCGATCTACATAAAATTCAATTTGATCTTGCGTCAACGAGTGAAAAGTAACTTCTGTTATATCGTGAAAAGAGAACTCTTTGTCTTGCAAAATCACCACACCAGTAATTACACGATGTGTAGATCCTGATAAAGCTAGCAACATACTAACGGCCTCTTCGCGATGTACAGGCTTGCCCAGGATATGATCACCCAATAAAACAATAGTGTCTGCAGCAAGTATTATTGCTTGTTTATTTTGACGCTGCTGAACTGCCTTCGCTTTCTTTGTGGCAATAAAAACTGGGATATCAACTGGAGATAAATCGGGCGGAAAAGACTCCTCCACATCACTAACTATAACACTGAATGGAACCTCTGCCCATTCTAGTAATTGCTTTCTACGTGGAGATTGAGAGGCTAAAATAATTGGTTGCATATTAAGACCTATAAAAGAAAATCATGGAAAGAATCCCAGCAAGTAAAAGCCATTTCATTCGGGCACTAAGATTGCCAAAATCGTTTGAGGTAAAAGCTTTTGTTAACTTTTTCAGTAAAAAGAAAATTGGAATTAGAACAAACAGAAAAGAATACAAAAAAGCTATCCGCATTTTTAGTTGCAGTAAGTATATCATCACGAAAATCACAAGTAAAGCCAAAATGACAACCCAGCTTGCTATAAACGTTCGGGTTATTACAGTACCCCACACAATGGGCAGTGTTTTGCAGCCATGCCTACGATCTCCCTCCTGATCCTCCACATCTTTAATCAGTTCCCGAATAAAGGTGGATAGAAAAGCAAACCCAGCATATAAAATAGTTAGCTGATAAAAAATAGACTGACTTTTATCAGCGCCCCGAACAAGCTGAATAGGATCTAGTTTTGACAAAAAAAAGATGACAATGACCCAGGCTACTAAAAAAGATATTATGATATTACCAACTAAAAGTGTCTTTTTAAATCGAACGGAATAAAACCAAAGTAATATGATTACTCCAAGATTCAATAACACAAGGTAAGCTTGTTGTGAAGATCGAATTGCAAAAAAAGTAAACACCAATCCAGCCGCATTAAAAACAAAATGCAAAAAGATAGATCCCCTCTTTGAAATTAATTTACCAACAACCAACCGAGAGGGCTTATTTATTTGATCAATGTCAATGTCGAAATAGTCATTGATAATGTAACCCGCAGCAGCAATGAGAATCGATGCAATTAAAAGAAATTCAAAACGTCGAGTGTCATCAATGGTTACGTATGGCTGATACAAAGGCTCATAGATACAATATTGCAGTAACAACTGCGTGAGTGCAATAAAAATAAGATTGGGCAGACGAATTAGTCTAAAGAACCCTGCAATCATAGTAATGAATGGCATAAGACAATTACAAGGATGAAACTGTCTCTAAATGTTTCCAATCTCCCCGCGCTTTCATTACTTTTTCCAAAACATCCCTGACACATCCTTTTCCTCCATCGTAGGGCGAGATATAAGAGGAAATGCTTTTAATTTCATCAACTGCATCCGCCGGTGAGCATGGGAGTCCACAAAATTTCATTGCGGCAAAGTCGGGCAAATCATCGCCCATGTATAGTACTTCAGTAGGCTGAAGAGAATTTTTTTTCATTAAATCCTGCAACAGTGTTTTCTTGTCCTGGACATTCATCCATACAGACTCAATACCTAATTTTTTTAATCTTTCCACGGCAGATTCTGATACCGAACCAGAAATTATCATGACTCGATACCCTTTTTTTACAGCTAATTGTAAGGCATACCCGTCTTTTATATGCATTTTACGAACGGGCGTTTGATCTGGCAATAAAAGCAGTGTCCCATCAGTAAGCACACCATCCATGTCAAAAACAAATGTGGTTATTTGATTAAAAATGGGAGTGCCAGACATAGGTTACTTTTGATTATCTCTCCATTCATACACCCACGAACTCTGGATCATCTCCAGATGACCTTCATTACTCTCTTCACGAGTACCCGTAAAACCAGGAATTTCCAATACCCATTCTAGTAAATCGGTGAAACGGATTCGATATATTTTACTCTCCGTAAAATCATCACCAAAACGTTCGTAAAGCTTCAGGGCAATATCTTCATGATCGCTCCAACCAATTGGGGGTTCAAAATGTGTCATACAGTTATTATTCGCCTAAAAATTGTGTCTGATCGGGAATGGTCACTTCTAGAGTTCCAGCCCCCGCTACTAGCAAACACTGACAACCCAGTCTTGAATTAAGTCTGGGATTAACAGCCCTGTCGATGAAGTCTTCCTCCTTATCGCTAATCTCTTCTAAAAAGTTCTCTCCTTTATTAATATAAAGGTGACAGGTACTACAAGCACAAACCCCACCGCAATTATGGTGCAGTTCAATGTTATTAGTTAGCGCAACCTCCAGGAGGCTTTGACCTGGCTCAACTTGCTCCAAAACTACAGGAGAAAGGCCTGTTTGTTCAAAATTAAAATGGATCGTATACATAGCGGTGCAAAGGTAAAACTAAAACAAAGAAGAGGGCAAGATGTTGAGTTTAAATTAATTTTTCCTATTCTTGCCTAACTTGCGCCCACTTTATACGATAATTATTTGCACACATGGCTAAGAATTTACTGATTGTTGAGAGCCCAGCGAAAGCTAAAACGATTGAGAAAATCCTGGGAAAAGATTTTCAGGTGAAAAGTTGCTTTGGCCATATTCGCGACTTGGAAAAAGCGGGGATGGGCATTGATCTGGAAAAAGAATTTGAACCTCGTTATATTGTTTCTGCCGATAAAGAAAAAGTAGTTAAAGAATTATCGTCCCTT
>JBILMC010000036.1:0-9224 GCA_044375755.1 Chitinophagaceae bacterium | reverse complement strand
TTGCAGAAGTGAAGAAACTGAAGGAGCCTAAGCCCGACACCGGACCTGGTGACGACGAATAAGCGATCAATCCGGTAACTTTGCCCGGAAAATTTAGATCGTGAAAAAACCCCAATTGATATTGGCTGGCACCGGCTTGTCCCTTGTTATTCTTTTATTTGTATTTGGACAATTCACCCCGAAAAAAGATTCCAATCCTAAAAAGACTGAAGAGTCTGCTGCTCAAATGATAGCTGGCTTCTCGGCGGACTCCGCTATACTTTCTGCTAAAAAAACTCTCACAGCTGAACTGATTTCTGAAGCTGAAACCCTAGAGAAACAATTAAGTCAAAGCAAAGATTCAGTCTCTCAATTATCTGCTAATCATGAACTTGCACATTTTTGGCAAGACAAAGGTCGCCTGTTTGAACCCTATGCTTGGTACGAAGCAGAAGCGGCCAGATTGGAAAATTCCGAAAAAAGCCTCACCTTTGCAGCCCGTTTGTTCTTGGAAAACCTGCAAGAAGATTCCGATGGGCCCCGTCGCCAATGGAAAGCAATGCAGGCAAAGGAACTTTACGAGCGTTCTTTGAAGATAAATCCCAATAATGACTCCGCAAGGGTTGGCATAGGTGCTTGTTATCTATTTGGTAACATCAGCAACAACCCCATGGAGGGTATTGCCCTCATCAGAGAAGTTGTAGCAAAAGACAGCACCAATGTTTATGCGCAATTGACCCTTGTTAAAGGTTCTATTCTGTCTGGGCAGTATGAAAAAGGAATTGACCGCTTATTACTCGTTACCCGCACACATCCGGAAAACATTGAAGCGTTATTACTGCTTGCCGAACTGTATGAACGTACAGGTGACAAAAAAAGTGCAGTGATATGGTACGAGAAAAGTGTCACACGTGTTCAGCAACCTGAAATACGGCAAGCCATACGGGATCGAATCAAGGAACTAAAAAAATAGTTCAACAACTAATTGATAAACTAATTTAATAACAAGAAAAAAAATTCTGGTATGCCTTGTGGTAAAAAGAGGAAGCGTCATAAAATTGCGACGCACAAGCGTAAAAAAAGACTGAGAAAGAACCGTCATAAGAAGAGAAATAAATAATCAGACGGACCGGTTAAACCGGTCCTCCTTTATTATTTTCAGTCTCCGGTTGTTCAAGTTATCTCATTCGAATATTTCTCGAATTCTGCACCTGTCAAAGATTGTTGCACCCTAGCGTGGTTCAACCGGTATTTACAGCCCCCCGTGCTTACGATAAAGTGAGTCGGGTTCCATAGGTTATACAGTACACACGCTGTAATGAACAAAGAACTAATTATTAATGTCCATCCGCAAGGGGTAGATATTGCGTTATTGGAGGACAAAAAGCTAGTGGAGCTGCACACGGAAAAAACGGATGCTCGCTTTGCTGTTGGAGATCTTTATCTGGGAAAAGTAAAAAAACTGATCCCTGGAATGAATGCGGCCTTTGTAGATGTTGGCTTTGATAAAGATGGTTTTCTACATTATACCGATTTAAGCCCTTACATCCGCTCTCTTATTAAATTCACACATCACTCCATAAACGACAAAACAGAAAAGGGTCTTGACTTCGGCAAATTCACTGTTGAACCCGAAATTCTAAAAACAGGAAAAGTGACAGAAGTACTCAGCGGGAAACCCTCTGTGCTTGTCCAGATCTTAAAAGAACCTATCGCTAACAAAGGGCCACGACTAAGTTGTGAGATTTCCCTTCCCGGGCGATTTGTAGTGCTTACTCCTTTCAATGATATAGTTGCTGTCTCCCGAAAAATACACTCCGGAGAGGAACGCAAGCGACTACAAAAATTGATTGAAGCAATCAAACCTAAAAATTTTGGAGTTATCGTTCGTACAGCTGCAGAGGGAAAAAAGACAGCAGAGTTACACGAAGATCTTAACATGCTTACCGCACTTTGGAAAACCATTCAGGAGAATCTAAAAGAGGCTGTGCCGCCTGCCAAAATTTTGAGTGAGCAGACAAAAACGACCAGTATCCTACGTGATCTACTAAGTGCTGATTTTAATAGAATAGTAGTTAACGACAAAACACTTTATAGCGACACTAAAAGTTATATTCAACGAATAGCCCCCGAAAAAGAAGAGATCGTTTCTCTTTATCACAATGGCTCGTCTCTATTTGATACACATGGTATCACTAAACAAGTCAAATCCTCATTTGGCAAAACAGTCAATTTAGAAAGTGGCGCTTATATCATCATTGAGCACACTGAAGCATTGCATGTAATTGATGTGAACAGTGGGTATAAAAGTGTGGGAAGTAATCAGGAACAAAATGCGCTTGAAACAAATTTAGAAGCCGCAGATGAAATCGCAAGACAACTTCGACTTCGTGACCTAGGTGGTATTATTGTGGTTGACTTTATTGACATGAAGCTTCCTGAAAACAAAAAGAAATTACTCGAAAAAATGGAGGCCTGTCTTGCTAACGACAGAGCGAAACACACCATACTTCCTATCTCGAAGTTTGGAATCATGCAGATCACCAGACAGCGGATGAAGCCCGAGGTCAATATCAATACGCTGGAGGCATGCCCCACCTGTAATGGAACAGGTAAAATCACCTCTACATTATTATTGGAAGATGAGATTGAAAAAAATCTCAGCTACTTGATTAAACACAAACACGAACACCTCAAATTAGTTGTGCATCCTTTTGTGTATGCATACCTTACCAAAGGTTGGTTTTGGAGAACAAAAATGGCCGTTTGGAATAAAAAATTCGGCCAGAAGACAGCTATCACATCAGATAGCTCCTATCATCTGACCGAATATCATTTCTTCGATAAAAACGAAGAAGAAATCAAGTTGTGAGTAGGTAGCGAATTAACGCTCGCGATTATTCAAAAAGATCATGATGTACTGGATGAGTGTCACTACAGCTGCCAGTGCGGCCACAACATAGGTAGTAGCTGCCCACTTTAATGCGTCTTTTGCAAGTGGATACTCTTCTGAGTTGGTCACATTTGTATGATCTAACCAGGCTAATGCGCGCTTGCTGGCATCAAACTCAACTGGTAATGTGATCAAACTAAATAGTACAGTTACCGACATCAAGATGATTCCAATTAATAGCACTGTTCCATTATTACTAGCTGCAAGCATGATTACACCCGCCATTAGGATCCAGTTAACAATAGTGGAACTGAATTGAACCAGTGGGACCATGCGGCTTCTGAAAACCAGAGGACCGTAGGCAGTTGCATGTTGCACAGCATGCCCGCATTCGTGCGCAGCCACTGCAGCAGCCGAAACAGAAGTACCATGGTAAACATCCGGGCTCAGATTCACCGTCTTGTTCATTGGATTATAGTGGTCAGACAAAAAGCCGTCTACAGACGTAACTGTAACGTCATAAATACCGTTTTCGCGGAGCATTTTTTCTGCTATCTCCTTGCCAGACAATCCATTAGAAAGCTGGAGCTTGCTGTATCGGTTAAATTTGCCCTTTAAGATGGCCGAAACCAGAAAACTGATACCTAAAAAGAGGAGGGAAACGAGCATAATTTCGCTTGTCATGGAATTTGGTTGATTTGTTTTTCAATATTACAACAAATTTACAGCCAGTCAGATGGGCATTTTTGTTTACGTCTTTTTGTCATTTTTTGAGGAGGAAAAAAACTTTTTAATAAGAGGGTTACCTCTGGTGACTCTGTGTTAAATATGACTATTAACAATTGATTATCAATTTTTTATATATTAAAAAGAACGGATGCCTTCAACCCTGACAGACCCCGGATAGGCGAGAAAAGTTATGCACAAACCTGAAATTTAATTTTAAATATCCCCCCTCCCGTGTTAATTTAGCAACAGAATTTAATGGGTTAGTAAGTAAAAGGGTCAGTCGTGAGATTGGCCCTTTTCATTTTGAATTATGAGCAAAACAAAAACCTCTTTCTTCTGTCAGCATTGTGGTCACCAAAGTGTGAAATGGCTTGGTCAATGTCCAGGTTGTAATGCATGGAACAGCTTTGTAGAAGAAATTATTCAAAAGGATAAAGGGAAAGAAACTGCTGACTGGTCATCGTATGGAGATGATAAAAGAAAGTCTGCAATTACCACATTAGATAAAGTCAAAAGCAGTCAAGAAAAAAGATTTGTCACAACTGATGTTGAATTAAATCGTGTCTTAGGTGGCGGAATTGTACCTGGAAGTTTGACATTGATTGCGGGAGAACCAGGTATTGGAAAATCTACTTTGTTTTTGCAAACGGGCCTTTTACTGCAATCAGTTCGCGTGTTATATATAAGTGGTGAAGAAAGTGAACAACAAATTAAAATGAGAGCAGACCGGCTTCAATTAAAACATGCCGAGTTTTATTTGCTAACAGAAACCAACACACAACTCATATTTCAGGAAATAAAAAAATTGAAGCCTGAGTTGGTGATTGTAGACTCCATACAAACGCTTCAAACATCTTATATCGATGCATCAGCAGGCTCTGTTTCTCAAATCAGAGAATGTGCAGCCGAATTTCAACGTTTTGCAAAGGAAACAAACACTCCTGTGTTCCTGATTGGACACATTACAAAAGAGGGACAAATTGCAGGGCCTAAAGTGCTTGAGCATATGGTAGATACGGTGCTTCAATTTGAAGGGGATCGCCATTATGCTTATCGAATTTTACGAACACTGAAAAACAGATTTGGAAGCACTGCAGAACTTGGTATTTATGAAATGAACGATACAGGAATGCGAGGCGTGCTAAATCCAAGTGAAATTCTGTTGACGCAAAAAGAAGAGAACCTGAGTGGTATCGCAATAGCGGCAACACTTGAAGGTTTACGACCTCTCTTGATCGAAGTACAGGCGCTTGTTACTCAATCGGTATACGGCACCCCTCAACGAACCGTGAGCGGATTTGACCTTCGTCGTTTGCAATTACTTTTAGCAGTGCTGGAGAAAAGAGGGGGTTTTCAATTTGGCAACAAGGATGTGTTTTTGAATATTGCCGGAGGGTTAAAGGTAGAGGACCCCTCTATTGATCTTGCAGTGCTATGCGCATTATTATCTTCATACGAAGACAGTCCCTTACCATCATCCGTTTGTTTTGCAGGAGAAGTTGGGCTCAGTGGCGAAATTCGCGCTGTCAACAGAATTGAACAACGAATTGCAGAGGCTGCTAAACTAGGATTTGAAAAAATCATTGTATCCCGTTATAATCAAAAGAGTACGAAAGGACAACTGTTCAAAAAAGATCTGGGAATAGAGGTTGTCCCAATGGCAAGAGTGGAAGAAGTGTACAAGTTTTTATTCTGATTCAATTATTCATGCGCTGGTATCAACTACTGCAAGAAGCTGCAGCTCAATTATTATTTCCTCATTTTTGTGCAGGATGCGGCAATGATGTGTTGCATATAGACGCATCCATTTGTGGGCGCTGTATCCATCGATTACCAGCCACTTCATTCCATACACTGGAGAACAACCCCATTGAAAAAATTTTTTGGGGACGAGTTCCTATACAAGCCGCAATGGCCGCTTATTATTTTACAAAGGACTCATTATTACAAACCTTATTGCATGAATTAAAATACAGAGGAAACAAAGAGCTTGGATTTCATCTGGGACAATTAATGGGAGTGCTATTAAAAGAATCCCCACGATTTAATCCCGATGTCTTAATTCCGGTTCCTCTTCACCCAAAAAAGGAAAAAGAGCGAGGATTCAATCAGTCATTGCTTTTATGTAAGGGGATCGCATCAATTTTGAATGTTCCTATAGATAAATCCCTTCTCTTAAAAAAGTACCTCGGATCTTCTCAGACAAAAAAGAATAGACTCGAAAGATGGGAAAATGTTGAACTCTCCTTTGAAAAAAACCAAAAGACAAGCAGTTTCGGAAAAACAGTACTGCTGGTAGACGACGTAATTACAACCGGTGCTACACTAGAAGCCTGCGGACGTATTTTAACAGAACAAAATGAGCTGCATCTCCAAATGGCCTCTCTTTGTTATACTTTTAAATAACTTTTTCAGCCATCCGTTGTTATATAAAAAATCGCCACTATGAAAACGATCATAATCACCCTTTTTTCCCTCTTAATAACTATGTCAGAAGCATCTATTTATCAATTTTCAGTACCCGCGCTGGACGGGAATACCATTGATTTTTCTGCTTACAAAGGCAAAAAGATTCTAATTGTCAATACGGCCTCTAAATGCGGACTAACACCACAATATGAAGGATTAGAACAGTTATATAAGCAATACAAAAACAAATTAGTGATTGTGGGTTTTCCTGCTAATAATTTTATGGGCCAGGAACCAGGTAGCAACGAAGAAATTAGTGCTTTTTGCAAAAAGAACTACGGAGTTAGCTTTCCCATGGCCGCTAAAATTTCTGTAAAAGGGAATGACACGCATCCACTATATAAATTCCTAAAAGAGCAGGCCAAAGCAAAAAAGTTGGATGACCCTGTCTCTTGGAATTTTGGTAAATTTCTATTGGATGAAAAGGGGGAGTTAATCGCAACCTTCTCCCCACGTACTACTCCTTTGAGTGAAGAAATCACTAGCTGGTTAAAATAATCCGTCGGATACGCTACATTCGCCTTTCATGGATTGGCGAACGATCATAGGACAGGTTCCTCTAAAAAAACAGTTAACAGAGCTGGTCAAACAAAACCGGTTAAGTCATGCATTGTTGCTGATAGGAAAAGAGGGTGTAGGCGCACTTCCACTTGCTAATGCTTTTGCGCAGTATTTAGTTTGCGAAAAAGCAATTTCTTCTTCATTAGATGAGCCTTGCGGACAATGTCCTGCTTGTAAAAAAGCTATTGAGCTGGTTCATCCAGACATCCATTTTTCTTACCCCACTGTGACGCGCAAAGCAGGTGAAAAGCCAGTAGCTACTGATTTCATTAGAGAATGGAGAGATTTTTTAGGTCAACACCCCTATGGAAATTTATTTGACTGGATTGAGTTAATTAAAGAAAAAGATAACAGTCAGGGAAAAATCACTGCAGAAGAATGTAACGACATAATTCGTAAACTAAGTTTGAAGAGTTTTGAAAGTCCTTGGAAAATTTTAATTCTTTGGCATCCGGAATTGATGGGGAATGAGGGGAACAAGTTATTGAAATTAATCGAAGAGCCACCACCACAAACCATTCTTCTTTTGGTCAGCGAGAGTGAAACAAACCTTCTTCCTACTATCGTTAGTCGCTGTCAGTTGATCAAAGTGCCACCACTTGAAAATGCAGTTATTGAAAAGGCATTAATTGAAAGAAATAAAACCGCACCTGAACTGGCCCAGCAAATTGCTGCCCTTGCCGAAGGAAGTTATCGAGAGGCATTATTATTATCGCAACATGCAGAAGAAGACTGGCAAGAGTTAGTTCGAAACTGGCTCAATGCCATTTTAAAAACGGGTCCGGTTGCACAAGCCAAATGGGTGGAAGATATCGCCAAACTAGGGCGCGAAAAACAAAAACAGTTTTTACGATACTATAATCATTTGTTGGAACAGGCTGTTCACGTACAAACCTGCGGTGATGCACTTCCCATTTCTGAAAAAGAGAAGGACTTTGCACTTCGCTTTAATCGAATTGCCGACCTGGCAAAACAAGAGGCCATGATGAAAGAGATTGATAGTGCCATATATCATCTGGAACGTAATGCAAATGCCAAAATCCTGTTTCACGCGTTGACAATCAAGCTTTACCACATCAAGACAATATTGTACTTTTGCCTGAATGAGTTGTTCAGGATGCGGAACCGCAACAGGCGGAAAACCAAATGGATGTAAAAGCAACGGCGGATGTAGTTCCGGCGGATGTAACCGCATGAATGCCCACGATTGGCTAAGAAACCTCCCAATTGTTGATCAGGATAGTCAATGCCGCGTCATTGAAGTAAGCTTTAGCCAGGGTACGCGTAAAGATTTTTATCGCAATCCATCCTTACAACAATTTGAAAAAGGCGACTTGATTACAGTAGAAGGAGTCGGCGGATTTGATGTAGGAGAAGTTTCTTTAACAGGAGAAATTGTTCGACTGCAGTTAAAAAAACGGGGAGTAAAGGAAGACAACCCCGAAATGAAAAAAGTTCTTAGACTGGCAACAGATCGGGATATAGAATCGCTGAAACAAAATAAAGCTAGAGAGGCCGAAGCGGTTATTCGCAGCCGCGCTATTGCTAAACAACTGAGGCTGGATATGAAAATAAGCCAGGTTGAAATTCAGGCAGATGGTCGCAAAGCCACTTTCTTTTATATCGCAGATGGACGCGTAGATTTTAGAGAGCTTATCAAGGTATATGCCTCAGAATTCAAGGTAAAAGTAGAGATGCGTCAGATCGGAGCCCGTCAAGAGGCTGGGAAAGTGGGAGGAATTGGAAGCTGTGGTCGTGAGTTGTGTTGCAGTACCTGGCTTACTGAATTCAAATCGGTCAATACAGCTGCTGCTCGCTATCAAAATCTTTCCATCAATCAAACCAAATTAAGTGGGCAGTGTGGACGACTCAAGTGCTGCTTGAATTATGAACTGGATACCTATCTGGATGCATTGCAACACTTTCCAGATAATTGCGATGTATTACAGGTTGCAAAAGGAAATGCTTTCTTGATTAAAAAAGACATTTTCAAGAATCTGATGTGGTATACCCTGCCTGACAGCAACAAGCAATATCCACTTAGCCTGGAACGCGTTAGAAAAATAAAAGAACTAAACAAACAAGGTGTACGACCAGAGGACTTAGAGCCAGTTGAATTAGTCTCCTCTAAACCTAAAGAAGAAGTTCCTGAATTTGTAGAGCTGGTTGGGCAAATCAGTTTAAAATCGCTTGATCGTGCCGCACAGCGTAAACGTCAGCAACAAAGACCACAACAAGGACCCAAACAAACCCCAAAACAAGGAGCACAACAATCATCCCAACAACCACCATCGCGCAATCAAGGTCCCCGTGGTCCCCGGGACAGAAATAATCAGCCTGGCAATCGAAGAGGCAATCCTCCTCGTAAGCAAGATTAATTCATCAATATTGAACTAAAAGGCCTTTGTTGTCATTCATCAGCACCAATGGCGCGGTAGATTGCATCCTGAATACGTCCTCGTAGTTGAAGTTGTCCTAATAAGTTATTATCACGAGTAGGATTCACTCGATTGGAAAGAAATACATAAACCAAGTCATGCTTAGGATCTACCCAAACACAAGTACCCGTGAAACCGGTATGCCCAAAAGTTTG